>CATPCK010000221.1 GCA_955652655.1 uncultured Ktedonobacteraceae bacterium
AGGAAGAAATAGAGGTCATCTATAGGGGCATCCTGCTTGCGCAGGTGCAGGAGATAGAGTGTCTGTAATGCCACGTGACCCTGCAGATCAAGCGCTGCCTGCAAGCGGTCTGTACTTTTGACGACCAGTAATTTCGGTGAAAGATAGCGTTCAAGGGGCTTCGCGATGGCTGCACGCGCTATCCACCAGCGGCCATGAGGTGGCTGGAAGGGACGGATATCTTTCCCGCCGCGGAGGAGGGGAAAGTAAGGTAGCAACGTGGTATCCGAGGGCGACCAGGTGTCCGAGGGCGACCACAAGGGATCGCCCCTACTATGGTCCGTTGACAGCGCGTCCGTTCGGGAGGGTGACCACGAGGATGTGGAATTTTGAGAATTGGTGGTTTCTTGTTGGATGAGATATGGGCTTTTTCTGCCGAGTTCTTCGCCACGGCTGATGGATATAAATTCGTTGAGGGGGATGAGAGCGGAAGAGGAGGTGGGTGTGCTGGCAAGGTAGGATTGCAAGCGTTCAACGATTGAGCCGTGTTCGTTGCTCAAGAGGTAGCGCAATGCTGCACACGGCTGATGTAAAAAGAGAGATTGGGATATGGTGGCGGCAGGAGAGGTTAACGACATTGGTTGGGCGTTGGAGGTGGCAGCGGTGATGTGATGCCATTTTTCACGCTTCCATGCTACCTGGTGTTGACTTTTAGGGGGAGATTTTTGCGCGATGATGACCACAGCACCTACCTGGGCGGTAAAGACATGCGAGAGGTGCCAGAGGTGGTGTATAGTGAACTCTTTGAGCAAACGGGTACGTTCGCTGGCGGCATTGGTACGAGCCAATAACGGGTCAGGGAGCACGAGGCCAAGCCAACCACCGGGACGTACGATCTGCAGCCCCAGATTCAAAAACAAGAGGTAGCTATCAGCCTGGCCGCGCCGATGCGCTGTGCGATAGGCGCTGAGGTCGGTGTTCTTGGCCGCGAGATACGGAGGATTGGCGAGGAACAGATCAATGCAGGGCTCCGGCCACGGGAGAGCAAGACCGTCAGCCTGATGTATGTGCCAGCGCGTCGCGGTAACGGTTATGGGCGTTGACGCATCAACGCTCTCTATAGAGGGGGTTACGGCGGCACTCAACTGCATTTCGGAAAGGAAACAGGAGACGGGATCAGGATCAAAGCCCCATAGGTTGCGCTGGACAAGGGCTGCACGTTCTTCCTGGGGCAGGCCGGTACGTGTAGCAAAGGAGACGAGGCGGTGGGCGGCGGCCGCTAGAAAGTTGCCGCTGCCACAGGCGGGGTCAAGGACGCGGATCGCATGAAGATCACTATCAGGAGTATAGCCACAGGCGTCCAGTATATGTTCGACCAGCAGTGGCGGAGTTGAGAAGTGGCCCCGGTCGCGGCGTTCGTGCAACGACAAGGAGGCTTCATACCAGGCGATTTGCTCTTCTAGAATCCCATGCGCCGGCAAACTATCAAGATGCTTATTTTTCACTCATCATTTCCAGTGCTTCACGAGCAGCTAAACGGCCGGCCTCTTTGATACTCGAAGCCTTCCCAAGGCCCAGCAAAAAATCGTGCTCGAATACGCCGACTGTGAAGAGGCGATCATTGTTGCGCCCACTCTGCTCTAAAACGCGATAACGAGGGAGGTTTCCCGAACGCTGCAAGACGATCTTCTGCAGTTTCCCCTTGGGATTCGTATCCAACGACTGGTGGCTCAATTGTGACACAACGGGCAGGATGGTGCGTGCCACAAAGTTACGGGCCACCTCCGGTCCCTGGTCAATCTGGATTGCGCCCACCAGCGCTTCCAGCACGTCTGCACACAGCGAATCACGAGAGCGGTCATTGAAGGTACGGAGGTTGGCGATATCGACGCGAATAAAGGGGAAGAGGCCTAGTTCCTGCCCGATTTTGGCGAGGATACGGCGACTGACAACCTCGGATTTGAGCGAGGTCATCTCTCCTTCGGAGGCACCGGGATAGGTACGGTAGATATACTCTACGACGTGGGCGCCGATAATGGCGTCTCCTAGAAACTCGAGAGTGTCGTACGAGTCGTGTACGGCTGTTTCAGGGCAGCAAGAATGGTGCGTCACGGCTCGCCGCAACAACGAACGGTCACGGAACTTCACTTGCAGTAGCGATTCTAGCTCTTCGAGCTTCTCCTCATTCTCCATATAGAACTATTATAGCTTAAGGAAGGTGTAGCGTCGAGATGCGCTTTGACTCAGCGGTTGCCAGCGAGGTTGTAGAGTTGCACCAGTTCGTCGATAACCACGTCCGCTTTGCCGCTGATGATGCCCTCGGGGACGCATGTTTGCAGGTGGTTTTCCAGAATGAGGGATTCCAGTTTCTCGATGGCCTTGCGCACGGCGTAGGTTTGACGCAGGATATCGACGCAATATTTGTCTTCGTCGACCATTTTGCGAATACCTTTGAGGTGTCCCTCGATGTAATTCAGGCGTTTAATGACTTCTTGTTTTTCAGCACGCATACATGTTTTCCTTTCTACCCCTATCCCAGGGGTATGGGTATATTGTATCTTATTGTGTTTGTTGTTGCAAGAGGAATGATAAAGGTATCAGGACGACCACAAGAGGGCGACCAGTGCGGGAACAGCGACCACGTGCGGGAACAGGGCGACCACAAGGGATCGCCCCTACGATGGACGTATGGGACGACGAGGGCGACGCAAGCGTCCCCACCCCGCGCAACCCTTCCCCCGCCACTACGGGGACGAAGTGGTTTGAGTGACTGTTGACTGTATATTTTATATTATTAGCAGGGCCATTACCAAGTTTCTCAGTGATATAGGATGTATGAAAGAGTTGGAGGCAAACGAGCGTAAAGAAAGGGTGAGAGGGACCATCAATCGGCCCCTACAGTCGATCGATGACTGCGATGATACGATGCGGGCCGTTCTGTGAATGGAT
>CATPCK010000222.1 GCA_955652655.1 uncultured Ktedonobacteraceae bacterium
ACCAGGGCGACCACAAGGGATCGCCCCTACTATGGACGAAGGGGCTTGAGCCTCGCTTCGGCGGCATGGTAGGGGCGATCCCTTGTGGTCGCCCTCTGCAGGCCGCCCTCCTCATTTCCACCTGAGCTGTCATGCGCCAGCAGAGTCCTTAGGCAACCTCACCAAAAACCTTGCGAAGAGCGTAGCGATGAGGCCGCAGAAAAACACGCACATAGCGTTAAATTACCTGAAAGCCTCGAATAACCTTTCAGGAATGCACAAGCACAATCTTTCCCAGCATTTGACCCGCTGCTAACCGCCGGTGTGCTTCGGCAGCCCGTTCAACAGGCAGCGTCTCCGCGATGACGGGTGTCACAGCGTGAGCCGCGATCATTTCCAGGATGAGCTGCTCATTTTCTGTGCTGGTGTGCACGAGTCCACCACCGATAATATTTACTCGTTTGAGCCGGCATATCTGCGTATCGATAGTAGCTTGCTGTCCGCCAAGGTTGCCGATAAGGACGATACGCCCGCCTTGCACACATGACTCGATACTTGTCTGAAGGGTGGTGCTGACGAGTTCAATCACCAGGTTGACACCATATGCGTTCTGTATGGTCTCTGCAACGTTCTCCTCACGCTGGTTGATAACCATATCAGCCCCTAATTGACGCAGTTCAGAGACTTTTGCAGTGCTGCTTGTCGTAGTCACTACCCAGCAGCCGGCCTGCTTGGCGAACTGGATGGCCCATATACCTACGCCGCTTGAACCCGCCCAGATCAAGACCCGTTCCCCCGCTTTAAGGTGACCAATGTCAAATAAACTACCCCAGGCGGTTGAAGCAGTGAGTCCAGCCGCTACCGCCTCTTCAAAGGAGACTCCATCGGGGATACGCACAAGGCTCTCAGCTGGAGCTGCAATTATACTGGCATAGCCGCCTCCACCAGCCGCTTCAGAGGCGCGAGTGGTCATCACCCTCTCCCCGGCATGAAATCCCTGGCTATCCTTGACGACTACACCTGCCGCTTCCAGTCCTGGTGTGAATGGCAATTTGTCAACGGGACGGCTGCCATTGCGCTGGAATAGGTCAAGCCGATTTACCGTGGTGGCTTTGACCTGGATCAAGACATCGCCAGGGCGAGGGATAGGGTCAGGAACTTCTCGAACTTGTAGGACGTCTGGTTCACCATATTGAGCAAACTGTACTGCTTTCATCTATAACCTCTCCTGTCGCTATTTTGTACTGGGTAAAAGTATATCCTGCCCCATTGTATGCATATCCCTCAGCGATTGCAAAGTGGGCCGTTGTCGCAGCGAAAGACTTAGTGGAATGCTTACTGAGAAGTACCAATGCCACTTTTCACATGAAGAGAAAGAATAGTTTCATAACGCCTCAATTCGTTTCTTTTCCAGAGAAACACTTGAAATTAGAACAAAAATTCTATATAATTGTATATATACAAAGGAAGGTGGTCATGAGAAAAATAACACAACTCGCAATCATACCCATATTGGTAGCAGATCAGGATGAAGCCCTCCGCTTTTTCACTGAGAAGCTTGAACTTGAAAAACGTACCGATGTGATGTATGGGCCTGATATGCGCTGGCTCACCGTCGCTCCCAGGGGACAAAAGAAACCAGAGATTGCCCTGGCAAAGCCAGATCCGTCACTTCCAGCAATACAGATACAGAACGGTAGAGAACGTGTTGGGCGTTTCAGCCAGTACGTTACCTGCGTATTTGCCACCAATGACTGCTTTAAAACGTACCATACCTTGCTTGCGCGGGGAGTCTCATTCTTGAGTCCTCCAACCAAAAATGTCCATGGCACGGAAGCCGTCTTTGAGGACCCATACGGCAACCTCTTTGCCTTATTAGAACCATCGCCAGAAGCCCATTCACGCTACAGAAATCAGCATATCAGTACAGCGGCATGACATCGTGCAGAATCAAGAACCCTAGACATGAGATATGCCGAATTTTTGCTGGGAAGGGGCTCTGAGGGGAAGGCGCTCACGGCAACAGGACGAGGGCGACGCGAAAAATCCCTTACCCCCAGCGAATCAGCCCCATATCATGTTTACCGCCCAAAGCTGGATGGCCGGGCAATACTCGCACACCGTAGCCAATGCTGCCGCTCTCGGCTGGCTTCAGACGAACTTCATAGCGGAACGAACCGTCCTGCTCCTTCTTTATATATTCCATCGGCAAGACATGCTCCGGAATAATCACGTCGTCGTTCGCCTCGCCATAGACCACCTCTACGCTGAGATCCTCCGGTTGGAGCCTATCCGCGCGCACCCAGGCGCGTACATCGATATCCTCACCAAGACTCAGCTGACCGTCGCGCTGTCCTTCCACGTAGAGCGTTAAACCTGGCCAGCCCGCCTTGATCTTCTCTTTCCAGTCCGCCAGCACTCGCGCTTTGGCGTACATGTTCTGCTCAATCTGCTTCCATAACTGAATTGCAGGGACGTAGAATCGCGTCGTGTATTCCTTCACCATCCTTCTCATACTGAATTGGGGAGCGCAGGTGCGAATGGCCTCCTTCATCGTCGCGATCCAATGGTGAGGTATGCCATCGGCGCCGTGATCATAGTAGGTTGGGATAATTTCCTCCTCAAGCAGTCGGTACAGCGAAAGGCTGTCCGCCTCTGCCTGTACCTCTGCGTCGTGGTATTCGCGCTCTTCGCCGATGGCCCAGCCGTTTTTGCCATTATAACCCTCTGCCCACCAGCCATCAAGGATACTACAGTTCGGCTGACCATTAAGCGCCGCCTTCTGACCGCTGGTACCACTGGCCTCGTGTGGTCGGATTGGATTATTGAGCCAGAGGTCCGTACCCGAGACCAGGTAGCGGGCCATATCGATGTCGTAGTTTTCCAGGAAAATAACCTTTCCGCGGTAGGCATCGCTTCGTGAGAAGCGGTATACCTGCTCTATCAGTGCTTTTCCGGGCTCGTCGGCTGGATGCGCCTTGCCGGCAAAAATGATCTGAACGGGATGCTCCGGATTATTAAGCATGCGGTGCAGGCGCTCAGGATCGCGGAAGATTAGCGTTGCGCGTTTGTACGTTGCAAAGCGGCGCGCGAAGCCGATCACAAGAGCGTTGCTATCGAGCATGTGCTCAAATTCGGTGATCTGCACTGCCCCTTCACCCAGGCGTAGGTGTTGTCCCTTCAGGTGGCGGCGTGTGAAATCAATCAGAGCCTCTTTACGCTGTAGATGGATTTTCCATAGTTCTTCATCGGGAATGTCGATCAGGCGATTCCAGAGTTCGGCATCATCTACGCGCTCTTCCCAGCCCTCGCCAAGGTAGCGTTTGAAGAGTGCATTCATCTCCTCTGAAATCCAGGAGGGGGTATGTACGCCATTGGTGATGTATTCTATGGGCACCTCTTCAGCATCGATACCTGGCCACAAGAACTGCCACATCTTGCGCGAGACAGCGCCGTGTAGCTCACTCAC
>CATPCK010000223.1 GCA_955652655.1 uncultured Ktedonobacteraceae bacterium
ATCAACCTCTTAACAGGCCTTGAGTACCTGCTTCTCTCATTTGTCTTCTTAATGAGTATCAATATCAATAACCGTACGCTCCCCAGTAGTTTGAAAAGTATAGTTGTTCCCTTCTACCTGATAACGCTTCTATCGTCTGCGGTACTTGCCGGTTTCGTCATCCGCCAGGCCATTGTCAATTCTCGTCGTACCAGCCAGAAGTCTATTTCTCAACCCTCTCGCAACAGCGTTGGTAGTAAAACTTATGAGTCAACCGCCACCGATGACATAACATCACTCAAGCAAAAAACCATCAGCGTTCAACATCGGCGTGAGCGTCGTCAAAAGGCCGCTGCTGCCCGGCGCAGACGCAGTGGTAAAGCATAAGAGGGAAGAGCCGTTCACTGGTATCTCCCTGCCGAATGGTGGTCAGGCATCTCAATATCTAACGTACTCCAGGCTGCCTGCATACACTGCTTGAGCAGGAGCACATTAGTAAGTGGCCCGACGCCTCCAGGTGTTGGGGTAAGAGAGCCAGCAACCTGGCGTACCGATGTAAAATCAACATCGCCCACTATCCCCCCCTCCTGCGTCGTATTGATACCCACGTCAATCACCACAGCACCAGGACGCACCATTTCGGCATTGATCGATTGAGCCTTGCCAACCGCTGTAATCAATACATCGGCTTGCCGCGTAAACTTTGGTAGATCGACAGTACGTGAGTGACAAACGGTAACGGTGGCGTTCTTCTGCAATAGCATCATTGAGAGAGGCTTGCCCACGACATTGCTCCGTCCCAGGATAACCACCCGTTTGCCCGCAAGTACCGTTTGTGTACGCTCAAGAATTTCCATCACCGCTGCCGCCGTTGAGGGCAAGAAGCTCGGCAAACCGAGAAAGAGGTTTCCAGCACTTTGAGGACTGATACCATCTATATCTTTGCTCGCAGACACTGTATCGGCAACCATCTTTTGTGACAGGTGGGCAGGTAACGGCATCTGCACAATGATTCCCTGCGTTGTCTCGTCGTTATTCAAGCGCATCAACAACGAGTGCAGTTCATCCGCTGTAGTAAGGATAGGTAATTGTTCTAAGCTGGCTTTGATACCGACCTCTTCAGCAACGCGCAATATAACTTTGCTATACACACCCGAAGCAGCATCACCACCTACGCGCACAATGACAAGGCCGGGCGCCCTTCCTGCCACCTCGATGTAACGACGAATATCGTCCCGCAGTTCCGCTTTGATCTCCGCGCCCATGGCCCTCCCATCAAGAATGCGCGCCGTCATGCTCTTCCCCCCACGATGCCTGTTATCTGTTGGCCATATGCAGAGATATCATCTAGAGCGGTTTTGAGGCGCTTACTCAATACCTCTACGAGCTCCAGGTCCTTCATTGAAAGCAGGTTGGCACGCACTATCCATGCCGCGCCGGCCCCGGCGCTCGAGGCCAGGAGCGCTCCAGTAGCTACATCACTCAGTACATTCGCATTGCCAATTTCCGCTATACGGTGACAGCACTTCACCAGTGCGGAGGCACATTCGGCCATCTCTAGCGGCACAAGCGCCGCCTCAACCAACTGCTTCTGTATGGACTTGCTGCGTGCATCCACCTCATCTGCTGTACTACGAGGCATCTTAAATGAGGCCGAGAGCCTCCCATAGGCCTCTATATCCTCCTGCATGAGCTCCTGAAAGCGCCCGCGCAGTTTCTCTGTCTGTAGCAAAAGAGCTTCGATTTCCGGCTGTACCGCAGCGTAATCAGCCTTCCCAAGCGTCAGGCGGGCAACCATACTGGCGAGCGCAGCCCCCATCGCGCCGCTCAGCGCGGATGCTGAGCCGCCCCCCGGCGTAGATTTCGCCGAAGCAAGTTCATCAAGGTAATAGTGTAAGGGTTTATCCAGATACATGTTCACTGTTTTTTCCTCCCTTTTCGCCACGCATCCCTCATATCATACACTATCAACTTGTTACCTGCTCGTTGTATCCCAAGATCAACTTCAGGAACTTGTTTTCGCACTCCAAAGGATATTGCATCCAGCCGCATGAAAACAGCATTCGCTTGAAGGCTCTTCATACCAGAGGTAGCGTACATGTCTACCTCTGGTTCATTTTTGCGCTGCCCTGTCCTCGCTATCGCTATAAACAATCATTGCAACAGATTCCGCACGGATCGAGGTTTCCGCATATCTCCTTCATTCAGGCTAAGCAAGTAACCGAGATTGTTGAACGGCCTAACTTGGAATAGCCGTTTCTTGAGGGTTTACACTCCCTACATACGCACACTCATTATACAGGGGACATTGTGCACATTTAGGTCGTTGCGCATGGCAAATTTGCCGTCCATGTCGAATAAGGTTCACATGCAATGGGTACACCCAATCAGACGGTGTAATTTTTGCGAAGATGGTATGAGCTTGATCTACACTCACCTTTGGCCCTATTAGCCCTAGACGACGAGATGTTCTGTATACATGAGTGTCTATAGGCATAACGGCTTGATTAAGGTTGAACATGAGCACACATGCTGCTGTTTTTGGCCCAACGCCTGGAATGCTGCGCAGGTAGTGCCAGGCTTCCTCTGGTGAACGATGGGTCAACTCGTCGTAGAAATAATCCGAGAGCGACTTTGAATCGCCTTTCGTCTGCTGCCGTTCTGTCAATATATGCAGGGCGTCTTGAATGCGAGGGGCCTTAATGTTTGCCAATCCACCTGACTTAATTGCATTTGCAACTTCGTCTGTAGGAGCATCACGAACTTGTTCCCATGTATGAAAGATTGAGATAAGCTGCTGATAAGCCCGATCTGAATTGATATCAGAAGTATGTTGTGAAAGGATGGTTCCTACAAGACCTCCTAGTGGATCGTAATCGGGCTTGTTTCTTGGTTCACCGTAAGTAGCAATGAGCAA
>CATPCK010000224.1 GCA_955652655.1 uncultured Ktedonobacteraceae bacterium
CTGCTGGGCCCTCAACCAAAATCGGCTTGTTCATCTTGGTGGCAAGAAAAACTACTGTAGCCAGCTTGCGATTGGAGACATATTGCTGAGCGGTTAAGCGTGATTGTACCTCGTCGATGCTGGTGAACACGAATACCTCTTTATCTTGTTGCCTTGGCAGCGGCGGCTTCCCGTTTGCCGTTGACTCGTTCATGTGTGGTAACATGCGCATTGCGGCCCATTGGGGCGTAGATACAATCGCGCAATATCTGGCGGGCATCCTCCATAGTCACTATGCGAGGGTTGAACGGGGTGCAGACATCGTTCAACAGATGAAGCGCCAGCTTTTCGATCTCAGGCTCATCGCTCCTGATCTCTTTCGGACGGTTGGAGTACCACCCGGTGCCTATGCGAGATTTGGGATATGGCTTCACACTGGAGAAGTTCTCGGGAATGCGAACATCCCTGGCCAGGCGAATCGCCGCATCAATCGCCTTGTCAGCAGCTTGTACATTTGAAAGCCCTGTGGTATCTTCCCCCATCGCCCGGGCGAGATCAGCAAACTTCCGTGGAGAAGAGGGCAGATTAAACTCCCAGACGCGAGCGATGCCGATGGCATTGTTAAGGCCATGGTGAATATCGTAATAGGCGCACACCGCATGCGACAGCGAGTGGATAATGCCCAGGAAGCCGCTCATGAATGCATACGCAGCCGTGTACTCCGCCCAGATCATATTCATCATCGCATCGTAGTTCTTGGGGTTGGCGTATGCCTCACGCAGGTTTTCGGAAGCCAATTTGACGGCCTGAAGCGCGATGGGATTGGCGAGTGGATGATCTAAATTCGAGGTATAGCATTCTGAGGCGTGAGCTATGGTATCAAAGCCGGTAAAGGCGATATATTCGGGCGGTAGCGTTGTGAACAGCGCCGGGTCATTAATTGCCAGCGTAGCCATGGAAGGAAAATCAACGGCAACCCACTTAAACGGTGCCTTGGGAGAGCTAGTATCGGTAATCACGTAGGCTGCGGTCGTTTCAGAGCCGGTGCCCACAGTCGTATTGATGGCAATGTGCGGAGGCCTATTCGGGCGATCCGACTTGTTCCAGCCTTCAAACTCGTTGATGTTGCGACCATCATGCGTGGCAACGACGCGCGCTCCCTTCGTTGCATCATGCGAACTTCCGCCACCAATAGAGACGAAGCCGTCGCACTTGTCGTCAATATACATCTTGTAAGCATCCATGCAATTGTAGTCCTTGGGGTTGGACTCAACTTTGTCGTAGATGCTAACCGCAACGCCAGCTTTTTCAAAAATGCTCTTCATCTCATCAATGATGCCGGTTCCTCTAAGTCCAGAGGTGACAAATAGTACATGTTTGAGTCCCATACCGGCAGCTTCTGCACCAGCCAACTCGGCTGCGCCAGGACCGATGAGTGCACGCGGCATAGAGGGAACTGGCTTGACTGCATACTGGTAGACCTTGGACACGTCCATGGAAGAAATACCTCCTTTGCGATTGCCTGAGTATCGTCTTTTGTACTAAACTACGAGCTCCTACTTACGGTGCAATAGGGAAGTTTGTACAGCTGTACAGTGTATACAACAAACGACGCTACGAGTTTATACCAGACTTGAGGAATGCAAAAACATCTAGTTGGAGGCTAATTGTTCAGGTTCTGGCGTCTTCTCCTTTCTATTCTTTTACCCCTGTCGGTGTATCGGATATTTGCTGAAGCTCACGTCTATTATCATATCATATCAACCTCTTAAACGCCCACGAACTTAGGGCTTGTTAAAAAATAACTTTCCGCGTTGTCGGCAATACTATTGCTAACCCTTGCTTGAAGACAGGAAGTTATTTTTTAACGGCTACTTAGTTAACACTACTTTGTTAGACCGAACCGTTGACACACTCTCTTGCCAACCGTATACTCTTCGCATGGTTAATTTAATCTCCCGAGCACTGCCTCCTCAGTCCTGTAGATACGGATAGTAGTGCCAGCTTGTAGAGGAGCATATGTATGTTCGATAACTTTGAGCAAATACAAATCGATACCAGTGGAGCAACCATCCATCTTGTCAAAAAGGGAGATCGGTTCCCTCTGTTGCTGCTGCATGGCTATCCTCAGACCCACCTGATCTGGCATAAAATTGCTCTTCGTCTTGCTGAGGAATTCACCGTGGTGGCACCAGACTTGCGCGGCTATGGTGATAGCTCGAAACCGGAGGATGGACCAGATCACTATAATTATTCGAAAAGAGCTATGGCTCAAGACCTGGTCGAAGTGATGGACACATTGGGCTATCAGGAGTTCTTCGTGGTCGGGCACGATCGAGGAGGCCGCGTGGCACATCGCATGACCCTCGACCATCCTCATCGTGTGAAGAAGTTGGCGGTCCTTGACATCGCTCCTACCTACATAATGTACATGACCACCGATAAGGCTTTTGCGACTGCCTACTACCACTGGTTCTTTCTGATTCAGCCCTATGACTTGCCAGAACGCTTGATCGGCTCTCAGCCCGAGTACTTCCTGCGCAGGTGTTTAGCAAGCTGGAGCGCAGACCCTACAGCTTTTACTCCCGAAGCAGTGGCAGAATATATCCGTTGCTTCAGCAACCCGGCAACCATTCACGCAAGTTGTGAGGATTACCGGGCTGCAGCCACAATCGATCTCCTGCATGATGAGGCCGACCTGGATCAAAAGGTGACCTGTCCCTTGCTTGCCCTATGGAGCGCGCAAGGAGTTGTTGGACGCAAGTATGCTGTCCTGGAGACGTGGCGTGAACGAGCTAACGATGTGCGTGGTAAAGCACTTCCAGGTGGTCATTTTCTTCCTGAAGAAGCTCCAGAGGAAACATATGAGGCCTTGCGCGAGTTTCTGGTCAAATGAGCAACACACAACGAGGTAAACAAGAGAGTAGCGAAAAACTATGCACTCTTCCGCTACTCCCATGCGTGTCGGGCTGATTGTACCGAGTTCCAATGTGACCATCGAGACCGAGCTACCAGCTTTGCTGGCTCGGCATGAGTCGGCAACGTTCACCTTCCATAGTAGCCGGATGAGAATGCAGGAGGTTTCAGAGGAAGAGCTGAAGACAATGAACGTGCAGATGTTCCCTGAAAAAGGCAGGAGAAACAGCAGAACCATGTTCCGCCCATGAGAGAAGCTTTGGCCGCTCGTGTCAGCCTGGCGCACTTCCGGGTGGCTAGCCAGCACCGTGTTGTGAAAGTCGAACTACATCGCCTCGAGGGTTGTGCTGGTAGGAGCAGCAACGATCATATAATTGTTGAGGCGCTGGTACAG
>CATPCK010000225.1 GCA_955652655.1 uncultured Ktedonobacteraceae bacterium
GACCTTCGCCTAGCTACACCTCTTGTGGATGGCGCATCAAGCGAAGCCACATCCCCATCATGACCACCAGGACGAATGCTACGCCCAGCAAGAGCCTGTTGTCGCGTGTGATGAACATCAGCCCTGCTTGCAGGTATTGCGTGAGGACGATGAGCACGTCGACAATGTCGCCGAGCAGTGAAAGCATATTCACCAACCAGTCAGGTTGAACAATAGTCAGAGCAAGCAACAAAAGAGGAATGCTTCCCAGTGTAAAAAAGGCAATTGCTGCTAAAGGTAGACCGATGACGCGCATACGAGCCATCCGTGACTGCTGTTGCGTTTGAATGTCTTTGATCTGCTGCGTGATGTGCTTCTGATGCTGAACCGCCAGCAAAATGCGTTCTGTTGAGATGCTGGAGAACGAGCGGGGAGTCTGCGACAAAAGCAGAGTGTTAAGACATTGTAAACGCTGCTCGTAGGCGCGACAGGCTGGGCATTGCTCCAGGTGTTCCTGAAGGGTGGTGATATCCGACTGTGCCAGTCTACCATCGCGCTGAGCGGCTAATGCTTGCTTAGCTTCGCTGCAGCGCATCTATCTGCTCCTCCTGATTGGATGAAATTTGTTTCATGTAGCGAGCTAAGAGCTCGCGAGCACGATGTAAACGAGCTTTGACGAGAGCAGGTGTCAGGTCTAGCGTCCTGGCTATTTCTTCGTAGGAGAAGTCGTACCAGTATCGCAGGACAATAACCGCACGATACTTGCCCGGTAATCGTTGCAGATAAACCTGGATCTCGTCCTGTTGTTCGCCTTCCAGGGCGGATTGCTCAGGGCTGGTGCCGGAATCGACGATCCATTCAAGGAAAGGGACATCATCGAGTGGCAGCGCCAGGAAACGTCGTCGTCGCAGCTGGTCAATGGCCAGGTGAGAGGCAATCGAAAGTACCCAGGTGCTGAATTTATGCGCAGGTTTGTAGGTAGCAAGCTGTGTATAAGCTCGTACGAATGTTTCCTGTGTCACATCTTCTGCTTCCGTGGTGTTACCCAGCATACGGTAGGCAAGATTTTGCACAGCATCTTTATATCGCTCGACGAGCACCGCGAAGGCGTCCTGGTCATCTGCAAGCACGAGCTCGACAAGCGCAACATCGCTCATCGTCTCCACGATAGCCTCGCGCTCATAGACTCTAGATGTACGTTGTGCCCCCACTACTGCCTGGTTATGATATGCTGTGCTTGAAGTGCTTTGAGAGCCAGCCAGAGCAGCGGCAGATTTCCTGCCACGTGTTTTACGCGCTGGTTGTGCCAGTGATCCGATAGCTCCCAAGGAACTTGAAGCTGAAAGTGCCGATTCCATTTTTATCACCGCTCGTTCATTTTTATTCATTATAATGAATCAAACAAAACAGAAAATAAGATTATTTCATGATTACTTACGAACGGTTTCTTTAAAGGTTGTAATCATTGTTCTGTATAAAGTGTAACATGGCTGTGGCTAAGTAGCAAGTGAGAGGTACTTTACTGAATATCTATTCATGATGCCTATACGTGGTGCTATAATGGCTCTGGTTAGTAAGGTGGGCTTGTTATTGTACGCGTGAAGGTACAGCGGTTATAGCATATGGATACACAATTAAAGCAGAAGCAGGTGTATGATTATGTCGTGGTTGGCGGGGGAACGGCGGGATCGATTGTTGCGGCACGGCTGGCGGAGGACCTGAATATTAACGTTTGCCTCGTTGAAGCAGAGCCTACTGACGATGGAAACGCGGAGGTTTTGGCGTTACGAATTTGGCTACATCTGTTGGGGACAGAACTCGATTACGATTACGCAATTGAAAAACAATTGCGAGGGAATTCGCTGATTCGCCATAGTCGCGGGCGGGTGTTGGGGGGCTGCAGTTCTCATAACTCCTGTATAGCTTTTCGCGCACCTGATTATGATATGGATTGTTGGGAGCAAGCAGGGTGCGAAGGCTGGAGTGCGCGCGGAACGAAAAAATATTTTGATAAGGTGTTTGAGCAAGTATACATTGAGAAAGCAGCCGCGATACACCCTTTAAGCGCTGCCTTTCTGGAAGCTGCACAACAGGCGGGATTTGATCGCGTTTCCTTTAATAGAGATGGAGGTTTACTCGAGGGAGTCGGCATATTTCACCTGAATGCTAAGGATGGTATACGCCAATCAAGCTCTCAAGCGTACATTCACGCGGCACTGAAGCCCGCAAAGAACTTGACTGTGCTGACGAATACCGTTGTGAACAAGATATTACTGGATGAGCATGCTACTGCTTACGCGGTTGAGGCCCATGGCATGGTTATTGTGGCAAGAAGAGAGATTGTTCTTTCATGCGGGACATTTGATACGCCTAAGTTGCTTTTATTGTCGGGTATTGGTTCGGGAGAACAATTGCGCGCGATGGGTATAACGGTACATGTGGAGTTAGCGGGTGTGGGAGAACACCTGATCGATCACCCAGAGGGAGTGATTAATTGGGAAGCGAAGCAAGCTGTTTCAGGTGAGACAACGCAATATTGGGAGGTTGGCCTGTTCGCAAAGGTGTTGCCTGACGCGCCTATTCCTGATCTGATGTTTCATTTTGGGCTGGTTCCTTTTGATTGGAATACGCTGCCGCTGGGGTATCCTACAGCAACACATGGGTTTGCGATGACGCCAAATATACCCCGCGCGAAGAGTGAAGGTGTTGTAAGACTGCGGTCGGCCAATCCCAAAGATGCTCCTTTGATTGATTTTCGTTATTTTACAGATGCAGAGGGATATGACGAGAAAATAATGCTCGAGGGAGTGAAGCTGGCGAGGAGGATTGCGGGACAATCTGCTTTCAAGCCATGGATAAAGAAAGAGCTTGCGCCTGGGATAGAGGTACAGGACGACGAAGAACTCTCTGAATATGCGCGACGGACGGCAAATACTGTTTATCATCCAGCGGGTACGTGTAGGATGGGAGATTTACGTGAGCCTTTGACGGTGGTTGACGCGCAATTGCGTGTAAAGGGCATTCATCGCTTGAGGGTGGCTGACGCGTCGATATTTCCTACGATGGTGAGTGTCAATCCATGTATGACGTGTATGATGATTGGAGAGAAGTGCGCTGATCTATTGAAAGGGTTGTAGGCGCGGAGCCAGGGTTGCGCATATCCAGGCTGACGTGGACTTGATAGAGGAAGAAAGGCGATAACCTGGAGGTTTGTCACTTTTCACCACACGCTAGCGTAATAAAAGCAAAGCATTTTCCTCTATAAAAGGATAAGATGCAAAAACGGAAATGCGGATTTATCCCAATCCGTTTAAATGTATCCTAAAAGGAGAAAACTATTGTCAGCGATTGAACATGCGATTGTGGTGTGTGTCTTTCAAGAGGAAAGGCAGGCAAAAAGAGCCGTAGATGAACTTATGCAC
>CATPCK010000226.1 GCA_955652655.1 uncultured Ktedonobacteraceae bacterium
AAGACCAAAACCAAAGTAGCTCAGGACCGATTCAAGGATGATGTTTGCACCGACCAACAATGTAGCATTTACTATGATTGGCCCGGCGGCGTTGGGCAGAATATGGCGGAACATGATGCGGAAGTTCCGCGCTCCAATGGTTCGCGCCGCTAGCACATATTCACGCTCCTTTAGGGACAAAAACTCTCCCCGCACAAGACGCGCCGCATATGTCCAACCAAATATAGCTATCAAGAAGATCACACTTCTGGGTGAGCCATCGCTGAAAGTCGCTGAGAGCACAAACAGCAGGAGATAGAGTGGCACTGCCAGGACAACATCCGTCAAACGCATGAGGATGTTGTCTACAATTCCACCGTAGTATCCAGCCAATGATCCTATCCCAATACCAAAGATAATCGCGGCCAGCATCGAAGTGAGACCCACCAGCAATGAAACTTGCCCTCCCGCCATGGCACGCGCAAACTGATCACGTCCGACATCATCCGTTCCGAAGGGATACGTAAGTGATGGGGCCTGTGACGCATCAGTCGGATGAATGATATCTGGTTGATTGTGCCCGGAGATGGTTGGTCCTAAAAAACAAAAGAGAAACAATAGTATCAGGAAAGCCGCACCTACAAGGGCGGCCCTATTCCGTATAAAGCGGTCGAAGATGATACGTACCTGACTGCGGCGCTTCTGTACTAATGCTGGTGTTAGTTCCAGAAGAGGCTCGATTTCTTCTTCGAACGTGGTAACATTGAGCTGTTCGGGTATGTCCACAGATGCCTCCTTCTCTCAACACACTATGAGTAGCGAATGCGCGGATCCATCACTCCGTAGAGGACGTCTGCTATCAGATTAAAGAGCACAACAAAGAATCCGCTAAGCAATAATATTGCTAAGAGTACAGGAAAGTCACGGCTTTGGAGGGAGTCCAAAAACAGGGTACCCATGCCAGGCCAGGCAAAGATGCCTTCTGTAATCGTCGCACCACCAGCTATCACCCCAAAGTCGATCGCAACGACAGTAATCAGTGGGATCACCGCATTGCGTAAAGCGTGACGCACGAGACTGGATGTAGGGCTTACCCCTTTCGCACGAGCCGTACGCATGTAGTCCTGTTTCGTGGTATCAATCATGCTCGAACGCATGTAGCGGCTCCAACCAGCAACGAAGAGAACCGAGAGAGCCGTAACAGGCAAGGCGAGGTGTAACAGGTGATCAATAAATGCGTTGAAAGGATCAAAGGTGTAGCCTAAAGAAGTAGTGCCCGAGACGGGAAGCCAGTGCAACTGCACCGCAAAAATGTCCTGGAGAAACAAACCCAGCAGAAAGGCGGGCATTGCTAAACCAAAGTACGAGATAGTAGTCACGGTGTAATCAAGCGGGGAGTTCTGCCGGATCGCTGAGATCACCCCCAGGAAGATCGCCAGTACCAGGGCTACCAGGAGAGAAATGCCAATCAACTGGAGCGTCGCGGGAAAACGCTGACCAATCACCGCGGAAACAGCCTGGTTGGTGGCAAAGGAGAAGCCAAAGTTCCCAATCAGGATATTGCCTAACCATTTCAGGTACTGGAGATAGAGAGGATCGTCCAAACCAAAGCGAGCACGTAAGGCAGCTCGCCCTGCAGCGTCCAGGTGTGGATTGAAGATCACTTGCTCTGGCCCACCTGGTAATGCATGAATCAGGAGAAACATGAATATGGACAGCAAAAGCAACAAAGGAATTGCCTGTAACGACCGCCTGATAATATATCGTCCCATGGGCACCTCCGAAAGAGCTTACAGTGGGGATGGAAACCACTGACAATAGTTTACCATATTCCTATATGTGTATGTCAATGGGAATAAATATGTAGTCAATGGGGATAACCAAACATAGCGTAGAAACATTGTGAAGACAATGCTTGTAGCTGCCCCAGCCAGTTAAGCTAAACCCATGGGCCATCCTGCCTACAGAAGGGTAGCCCCTGGTTAGAGAACTCTCAAAGAACCTAACCAGAGGCATCGTCATGCTACAATTATAGCTACGCTAGACATTCCCTAGCACGACCCATTAGTACACCACCATTCCCAGACGTTGACCGTCTCCGAGGACCCCTCTGGACCAGGCGCGTAGTTGTGCGTCGTATTCTTGGAAATACCCTGATCCAACGGACTATACAGAACGACGAAGGGGATGTCGGTCAGCTCGAGCTGGTGAATCTGATTGAAGGCCTGCTGGCGCACATTCGGGTCAGCCGAGCTCTGCTCTTGTTTGAGATACGTTTCCATCTGCTGTTTGCAGTAGAAGCTCCAGTTCTCGCCATTTGTGCCCTGCTGAGAGCAATCCAGCAGAGAAGCATCGTCGGGATCGTACACATACGCATTCTCGAACTCTCCCAGGTCACCCTTCCCGCCAGGCATGAATGTACCGAAGAAGGTGCTGGCAGGGTAGTTCTGGATGTTCATCTTGATGCCGATATCCTTGAAGTTCGACTGAATAATCGCCTCGTCGGCTGCGCGCCAGGGTTTGCCCGTCGTTGTCGAGTATTTAAACTCCAGCCGCTGACCATTCTTCGAACGAATGCCATCAGCACCTTTCGCCCAGCCATGTTGATCGAGCAGGGTATTGGCGGCGGCAGGGTCGAATTTCGGACAGGCAGCATCCGCCTGATAGCCTGGATGCAGAGACGCTCCGTGATCGGTACACAGAGGCGTTGCCTGCCCTAGACGGGCCGTTTTTATGAGGCTATTTTTGTCAATTGCCATGGACATGGCCTGACGAACCTCGAGATTCTGGCCAAGAATGGGGTTCTTGAGGTTGATGATCATGACCTCGAAATTCGAAGCGTTTGGATTGACCACCAGCTTGTAGTTCGCCAGGCTCTTGTATACAGGGGTCTTGCTTACATCCAGGAACCAGGACGAGGTGATCGAGCCGGCCTGGAGGTCTTTGAGGATGGTGTCCTCACTACCTATCGGGCGGAAGATGATCTTATCGAGGTAAGGCAGCCCCTCGGAGGCACGATAGTAGTTTGCATTGCGGACAACCGTGTAGTGATCACCGTGGACGCTCTCGCTCATCTTGAAGGGACCGCTCGTGACACTGGGATTCAAACTATCAGCGGACTTCGCGATGGCATCGGGGGCCACACTTGCGAAGTGGTGCTTTGGCAATGGTGCGAGTCCACCATCCGTCCACAAAGCCAGGAACGGCGCATACGGCTGCTTGAGGTGGAAGGTAATCGAGAGCTTGTCAGCAGAGACATCGGCAGATGTAATCTGGTTATAGCCGACAGTGCTGGCCGCAGTAAACTTGGGGTTCGTCCAGAGCTTCCAGGTAAAATCGACATCATCGGCATTGTATGGCTGACCATCAGACCACTTCAAGTTTGGCTTCATCTTGAACGTCCATGTTTTGCTATCTGCGCTGGCACCGCTATTTGCAATAGTAGGCATTTCTGCTGCAGCGCCGAGGGAAATTTTGCCATCATACGTACCAACGAAGAGTGGGGCATAAAGCGACTGCTCGACTAGGGTGTCGAACGTCTGCGAATCGGCGTTAGGAATCAGCGAGCCTGGCTCATTGGGGATATCGTCAATCCAGGTGCCTCCCTTTACGGGAGCGCCCGAGCTTGAACTGGGAGTCGTCGGTGTACCGCTCGCGCCACAAGCACTGAGGAGAAGCATCAGCGCCGCGACGATGGAAAAGGACATCATTAGTAAGCGCGGCCTAGGTCTCTTGAGCATCATTTCCTCCTAAAAATAAATTGAGATTGAGGAACCTGGTTACCCGCAAGTGCGGGAACCACTCGATGTGTCTGGATAGCTGCCTTCCATACTATCCAGACACATGTCAGAATATGAGTCGCACATACTATACGTCACTCATAAGCAAATTCTCACAGAGTGAATTTGCCGCTTCACAAAAGTAGACATGACTCTTATTATCTCCAGGTTGGCAACCACTCAGTATCCACCAACCGCATTGT
>CATPCK010000227.1 GCA_955652655.1 uncultured Ktedonobacteraceae bacterium
CCAAGTGGTGCGCGAGTCAGTCTATATCTTTGCTGCCGTTGCGCCTGGAGCGGGTTTGATGACCTCGTTAGTTTTACCTGCTGCCAACACTGCCATGATGAATCTCTTCCTGGAGCATGTGAGCCGGAGCTTCGAGAACTATTTCATTGTGATGCAAGTGGATCAAGCGGGCTGGCATCGATCCAAAGAGTTGATCGTTCCAGAAAACATCCGCCTGATCGAGCAACCTGCTTACAGTCCAGAAGTAAACCCTGTTGAGCACTTGTGGGAGGAACTGCGAGAGAAATATCTTCACAATCGGTTCTTCTCATCACTTGATCTGTTGGTTGAAGTCCTCTGCCAGGGTCTCAATGAGCTGACTGAGGACAAAGAACGGCTGCGTTCCATGATGAGTTTCCCTCATCTCAATGTTAGTCTTTAGAATGCGATTTGGTATGAGAGGGCTTCACCAAAAAGTCGCATGAGCCAAATTTACACAGGCGTTGACACAGAGTGCAGTTCACTCAAAGTAACATTGCGCGCAGGACTTGATCTCGCCCGTCTTCGCAAGGCGGGCTGTCGCGTGACAGCTTCATGCATCCCCTCTCTTCTCCTCTGCGGCCTGGATTCCCGCCTTCCATACTTGCCGATTGAACGTCGCCCCCAGCGCTAGCAGCACCAGGCAGGCTGCGAACAACAGAATCGTCGAGTTCAGCCCCACCGACTGCAACAGGAAACCCGTCAGCACATTACCCAGCGCCAGCAGGCTGTAGATACCCAACCGGTAAGCGCTATTGACCCGCCCCTGTAGAGCATCCGGCACCTGTGCTCGCCGGTAGCTGATCTGCACCACATCGTACACTTCATCGACCAGCCAGAAACAGGCCAGGATGCCCCCGATGACAAATGGCGAGGAAGCTAGCGCATACAGCGGCCAGATCAGTGCAAAAGCCCAGAAGGCACCAATGATGACCGTTCCGAAACTCAAACGATGTTGTATCTGGGCCCCCAACAATGCGCCGACAATGCCGCCCATCCCGCCCATGCCAAAAATCAATCCGGTCGTGAAAGACGAGGCTCCCTGGTGCTGAGCCAGCACGACGATGATCAACCTCATGCCGTCGTCTATAAAAACCAGCCCACCCATGAGCAACGCGATCGTGCGAATCACCGGGTGACGCCAGAGCCAGCTCATACCAGCTGCAATCTCCATGTGCAGCTTGCTGGAGAGTCGAGATCGCTTCTCCTGCAGCGGCGTCCTGACAAGCAATAACGAGCAGACCGAGGCGATATAGGAAATGGCGTCGGCCAGGAAAGGTAGCAATTGGGCAAGGCCATACAGCATCCCACCCAGTGATGGTCCCAACAACGTGACCACTCCTCCGGTGACTTCCTGCTGCGCAATAGCGGTGGGCAATTGCTCCTTATGCACCACACGTGGGATGCTGGCAGCCTGTGCCAGGTCGAAGAACGTCGCCAGCGCACCCTCTACCATGGCCACGAGGTAAAGCTGCACTGATGTCAAATGACCAAGCGCGAGCGCAAAAGGGATGCTGGCAAGCGCGACAGCGCGCCCTGCATCACACCACAGCATCATGTACTTGCGGTTCCAGCGATCAACCAGCGCCCCTGCAGGCACATTTGAGAACAGAATAGCTATGGTATGTAGTGCCACCACTAGGCCAGCTTGAACGGGCGAGTGCGTCAACGACAGGATCAGCAGCGGCAAGGCAAGCTCAGAGGCAGCACTGCCCGTTGCAGAAATCGCCTGCCCACCCCACAACAGGAGATAATCGCGGTTCTGCCAGAGTCGGCCAGAATGCCGCTTCGGCGTGACAAATCCTAACTCCCTGTTCGATAGCGACATGGATCCCTTCTTTCATGAAAAAACGCGACAGTATAAACATGACTGCAGATAGGTGAGGCCTCAAGAGAGTGTAGGGAATTGTAGGACTGAGAACGATGCGCAGGAGCACCCTCAGCTTTAGCCGACGAGAAAAGCCCGTTCTTCTCTGCTCAAGGCAATCCTTCTTCCCATGATTCACGGGGTCTGAGTTGCCAACGGATAGTATCAGCATTTCGCACGAGCCGATCGAAGATATTGCGCCGCAGCCGATAGATATCCGCCGCTGAGCTGAACTCCTGGGGACAGAATCGCACAATCTCTCTTGGACCCAGCCCACAATGATAGAGCAGATAGGCCAGTCGCTGCTCACGCCGATTGGAGAGGATCGATTGGAGAATCTCCCTCACTATACTGCCCTCGGTCTGTTCTTCTGCGAATGGCTCACCCGACTCACCCTGTTCCAGCAACGGGACTTCTTTTGCCCGCGAGTAGGTACGCTGTATATCCAGGACGACCCCATTCAGGCTTGTACGTAAGTACTGAAAGGCGTCCGGAAGTGTTCTGATCGACACATGTTGGCAGAGTGTGGTCACCTGCCGGAAACGCTCAAAGGTCAGCGCGACAACGTTCTCCTCGCTTTCTAGGCGAGAGGCCAACGCTCTGCTCGGATGGTGGCGAAGTCACCTGAGCACGATCTCGCTGAAGCAGTGCTGCATCCATGCCATGCCTCTTGATCACACTCGACGGTCGCACGGCGGAAGAGTTCAAGCACATAGGCCTCGTCGTATGGCTCACCCTGACGAGATGCCTTCAGTTCCAGATGGCACTGTTCTGCAAGGACCGCACTGCTCAGCGCATAGCTTGCCCTGTTTCTCCTGTTGATGGCAGGTTCCGCCTGTTCAGTACAACGCTCCTGCATCCTCTGGCTTGCGCTATTGGTCATACGTCACCTGCATTTCATGGACTTCAATTGGTGCTGCTGTTCCCGAGAGCGCTCGAACAGCAACCGCTCATGTATAAGGATGTTGAACATCACGGTCTTCCTCCGTTTCCTGCCCTTTCTAGACACTGCGGTGGTCTCACACACACTTCAAATGCGTGCCTCTGCCCAGAGTGTACGCGGTTCAAGCCTGGAGCGCATCGTGAAAAGAACGTGTCGTGATACGTAATTGTTCTGGGCCGTGTGGTGATGATCGTGAAGCCCACTATGTAGAATGACGTGGAAGGGACACATTGGTGATAACAAGCAGGCATCTCATCCAGATACTGATGAACACCTATGCAAGGGAAAGGAAGAAAAGGCCGACAGTGATCAGTCGGGCGTATTTCGGAAGATGATTACACCAGGTGATACTCCATGGCAAAGCGGGTGGCGGCGCTACGTGATGAGACGCCGATCTTCCTATAGATCGAGGTAAGATGAGTGTTGACGGTGCGTGCGCTAATGACAAGCTGCTCGGCCACCTGCTCGTTTGTCAGCCCCTGGGCCACCAATCGCAGGACCTCCACCTCGCGTGCCGAGAGGCCTGCGGGATGAGGTGATGACTTCATCAGAGGAGTTGACGTTGGTTTTGTGGGGAAGGGTGTGGGTATTATCGCCTTTGCAGCAAGGGCTTGCTCCGGGGTCATCATCCGTCCCTGGGTCCACGCCGCGGCAAAGTCTTTCTCGCTGAGCTGGGCGCGAGCGGCAGCCACCGCACGGTCATAGTCAGCGCGATAGACGGGCGGGATAGGTGTACCCATCGTTTCGCGCAGGGCCTCTGTCGCTCCCCAGAGATGAGCTGCCCATGCCGGATCGCCCTGTACTGCGACCACGGCCGCCAATCTCTCCAGGTTGAAGCGTATGCTCAGGTTAGCACCTACTTCTCTCACAATCGCCAGACTCTCCTCGTAGCAATTACGTGCCGCTGGGTAGTCACCCTCTAGAGCCTCCATGCTTCCTAGAACAAAGAGTGATTCGGCTAGACTGCGCCTGTGCCTTATCGCCCTGGAGAGCGCCACACTCTCCTCCAGCAGGAAGCGGGCTTTGACAGTGTTGCCTTGCTGGAGGAACACTTCCCCTAAAAGACTGAGACCCCAGGCAACCCCTGACTTATGCCCTACCTCCCTGCAGAGTGCAAGGCCCTCATCGAGCAGCATATACACCTTGGCCAGATCGCCTCGGGAGAGAAAGAGCACGTCTGCCAATCCAAAGAGTGACCAGGCGATGCCTTCAACGTCTCCCACCTCTCTACAGAGCGCCAGGCTCTCTTCATTGAGTGAGATGGCTCTGGCGTACTCCCCTAGCTGGTTGACGATATCAGCTAAGTTGTTAAGTGACCAGGCAATACCCTGCTTGTCTCCTACCTCTTTGAAGAGTGCCACGCTCTCTTCGTTGAGCGAGATGGCTCTGGCATACTCCCCTTGCTGGCTGACGATATCAGCTAAGTTGTTGAGCGACCAGGCGATACCTTGCTTATCCCCCGTCTCTCTGTAGAGTGCTAAGGCCTCCTCTGTCCGTGTGTTTGCCACTGCAAAGTGACCCCTACTCGCGGCTATCTCCCCCAACTGACTGAGTGCAAGAGCGATGCCTGCCATGTCTCCTAGTGTTTGGTACAGTACCAGGCTCTTCTCGTACAGCGCTCCTGCTCGATCAGTGTCATGTTCAAGATGATCCAACAAATAAGCAGCCGCCATGAGCACCTTCACTTGCGCAGGCGCTGTAACTCCTTTGCTCTCGGCTCTCGCCCATTCGAGGAAACTCCACCCCTCACTCCAGTGTCCCCGGACTTCCCAGTACCGCATCAGGGCTCCTCCCAAGCGCAAAGCCATCTCTCTCTCCTGTGCGGTCCTTTCCTGCTCTGTCAACCACTGCATGGCTGCCCGCAGGTTATCGTGTTCTCGCTCCAACCGCTCCCACCACATCGCTTGCCTTAGGACTACGAGTTCCGGCTCCGCCTCCTCTGCGAGTTCCAGGTAGTATGCAGCATGCGCGCGCCGGGTCTTCTCCATCTCCCCGGAGGCCTCGAGCACCTCCAGTCCATACTCTCGGATCGTCTCCAGCATCACTATGCGGGCTTCCTCTCCGTCTTGTTCGGTTTGCTGAAGCAAGCTCTGATCAAGGAGAGAAGCCACTCCTGTGAACACCCAACCTGCTTCACCATCAAGAGTCGCGCTGATTGCCTCTAGAGCGTGCAGTGTGCACCCACCCACAAAGACCGAGAGTCGCCGGAAGAGGCGCTGTTGTTCGGCATCTAGGAGCTGATAGCTCCACTCAAGGGTATGACGCAAGGATTGCTGTCGCTCAGGCACATCACGTGCGCCGCTTGTCAAGACGGTCAAGCGAGGCGTTAGCCGGGCCAGGAGCGCTTGTGGTGGAAGCAGTTTGATGCGAGCGGCTGCCAACTCAATGGCCAACGGCAGCCCGTCCAGATGTCTACAGATCTCGGCGACCGCTCTTGCATTCGCGTTGGTCAGTTGAAATTCGGGCTTCGACGCCTGGGCGCGCTGGATGAAAAGGGCCAGCGCCTCATACTGCGCGAGGGCCACTACATCGGGCAGGCTCCTCGGATCGGGCATGGAGAGCGGTGGGACGGCAAACTCATGCTCGGCCTGCACATGCAGGACCATGCGACTGGTCACCAGCACTTTGAGTTGTGGACAGGCTGCAAGGAGCTCTGCCACTTGCACGGCTGCGCTCACCACATGCTCGAAGTTGTCCAGCAGCAGCAAGAGTTGCTTCTCGCGGAGAAACACTTTCAGCAGGTCGAGCACTGGTTGCTCGGCGAGCTCTTTGACGTCGAGCACCTGGGCGATGGTCGGTACAACGAACCCAGCGTCTCGAAGAGGAGCCAGGTTCACGAAATACAGCCCATCGGGGAACACCTCACTGAGTTCGACTGCGACCTGCAGCGCCATGCGAGTTTTGCCAATGCCACCGGGACCCGTCAGGGTGAGCAAGCGCACCTCTTCACGAACCAGCAATTGCAGGCACTCCTCCACTTCCTGCTCGCGTCCGATGAACGGCGTAGGCTGTATGGGTAAGTTGTTCGGGTAGGTGTCGAGGGTCTTGAGAGGTGGGAAACGAGCAGGCAAACCGACGATGACGAGCTGAAAAAGATGGCTCTTCTGCTGTAAGTCCTTGAGGCGGTGTGCTCCCAGATCGAGCAGGCCAACTCCTTCAGGCAGGTCATGCTCCACCAGGTCCCGTGTGGTCTGCGAGAGCAGCACCTGCCCTCCATGCCCAGCATGCATGATGCGCGCGGCGCGATGCACGTCCAGGCCCACATAGCCCTCAGCAGAAAGCTGCGGTTCGCCCGTATGCAAACCCATGCGTACACGCACGTTTACACCATCGGGCCAGGGATGTGCAGCGAGTGCGTGTTGTGCAGCCACTGCTGCTGAGATGGCATCGGTGGCATGTGTAAATGCCACAAAGAAGGCATCGCCCTGTGTGTCGACCTCGTGGCCGTCATACTGTTGGAATGCGATCCGCTGGAGCTGACGGCACTCTTTTAGGAGGCTGGCGTAGCGCTCGCCTAATTGCCCGAGGAGATGCGTTGATCCCTCGATATCAGTAAAGAGTAATGTGATGGTTCCCGTCGGGAGCCCACCCATAGAGTACCTCCCTAAGTCGATGCACAATGCATTTCAGGAGCACTTGGTACGCAAGTCTCAATGATGGCTTTGACAAACTCTGCACCATTATACCTCATCGGTCGTCGGTTGGAGGTGTGGAAACTCTTTCTGCTGGGGAATCCGATCTGTTAGCAATGTTGATCAGTTATGCAAGACTCAGTTATTGTGAACAAACAGCTTTTACAGCAATCTTTCAATCCAACCGTTCTTGCTGAGCGTGGCTGTCCCAAAGCTGTTGCTATATCGGCTCTCAGAGGAAAGGAAAGAGTACGTGAAGTGTGGCACATCTCATCAAAGTTTTAGGCTCTGGTCTTGACCCGGGAAAGTGGAGAAGAGGCAAGGAAAGGCCGATGGGCAGGTGGCGACCACGTGCATCTGCAAGCTCTCCTGCTGTCAGGACGTCATCGTGCTTCGGTCGCAGGAACAGGACCTCTACCGTTAGGCTTCTTGCTGTCCATGCGGCTTCTGCGTCTGAAGAAGAAGGCGACGGATCGTTTCAGGCGAGACAACAGACGCTGCTGCCACGGTGCGAAGCGATTCCTTCTGCTCCACCACACGCTGCACCACCGTCGGCCACTGGGAAGCGGGAAGACCGTCTGCCGGCTGCTTTGGTCCTGGTCGCCGATGCTTGATCACAGCAGGAGGAGGGCTTCCCTCAGCTGGTTCCTCCGAAGCCTCGCAGGTGCTGCACCTTTTGATACAATTTCCCAGAAGGGGAAAGGAAGAGGGAATAAATTGGTGACAGAGGACTCGAAACCCGTCGGTTCCGGTCGGTTGCTTTCAGCCCAGATGCCAGCATGCCCCATGCGGAGATCGCGGATGCGACCTCTCGATCACCTCTTTTCTTGTTGCGTGCCTGAGCCCAGATGCCAGCAG
>CATPCK010000228.1 GCA_955652655.1 uncultured Ktedonobacteraceae bacterium
GCCCTGCGCGATGCGGATGGGAAAGTCATCGGCGCTATTGGCATCTTGCGCGATATGCGCGAACTGGATAAGGCCATCGCATATTCCGATAGACTGATTAAGAACGCGCCGGACCCGGTCTTTGTCTCTGACCTGGAGGGAAAAATCTTGCAGGCCAACGATGCTGTCTATGAATTGCTGGGTTTCCGCCCAGATGAAGTGTTAGAGCAGTCGCTCTCGCGTTTCATCAGCCCGGAAGAAACTCGTGAATTTCTGGCAGCCTTACGTGAGGTGATCGAACGAGGGGTGACGCGCAACGCGCGGCTCAATCCACGTAGCGCTTCTGGTGAGATCATTCCGACAACGCTCAATGCGTCGGCTCTGCGCGATGCCGATAGTAAAGTCATCGGCGCCATCGGTATCTTGCGAGACATGCGCGCCTATGAGAAGGTGGTACGCGACCTACAGGAATCAAAGTCTGAATTGCAAGAAAAAATCCTGGACCTGGAGAAGTTTGAAGAAGTGGTAGTGGGTCGCGAACTTAAGATGATCGCGCTAGAAAAAGAGATTGAGAACTTAAAGCAGGAACTCGAGAAGGTCAATCGAGGGCGGAGCAGATGGACATAAATGTAGGAGCACCCATTGCTGATAGCCTTGAAACACCCTCATTGAAAGAGATGGATTGGGAACAATTGCTCCGAGGGTACAATGATCTACTAGAGCAGAAAAAGGCCCTGGAGATGCGCGTCCATAAAAGTGAAGAGCGTCGCCGCGCTTTGATGCATATTCTCAGTGACCTGAACAGCCTCAATCGAAAGCTGGCCAATCAGCGCAAGGCCATGATTCATATATTAGCTGACTACGAACAGGATCGTAGCCGGCTTGCCAAACAAACTGAGCGCCTGGATAATTCGCGACGCGCCCTCATGCACATTCTTCAGGATTCGCACAAGTCCAATCTGCGCCTGGAAAGTAGTCGCAAGGCTATGATTCATATCATGAGCGATTTGAAGGAGACCACAGCGGAGGTACAGCGACGTGAACACGAGCTGCGTGAGAAGCAAGAACAATTAGTACAGGCAGGCAAACTGGCAACACTGGGAGAGCTTACTACTGGCGTAGCACATGAGCTCAATAACCCTTTGAACAACATTGGCCTATTCATAGGCAATATTATTGACCTGATCGAACTCGGGGAAGCTGACCCTCAGCGTATACTGCATGAACTGCATAGTGCAATGCAGCAAGTTCACAAAGCAACAGAAATTATTTCGCACTTGCGGACATTTGGGCGTGCTGCAACAGTGAGCCGTGAACCTGTGGTAATCAACCAGGTTATCCAGCGCGCTATCTCGTTGGTGTATGAACAACTGCGCCTACGACAGATTGAAGTGCAATTACGTTTTCCCGCTGAAGATGTGATCGTAATTGGCAACGCTATACAAATGGAGCAAGTCTTCATTAATTTACTGACGAATGCTCGCGATGCTTTGGCCGACGTGACGCCTAAGATGATCACGATCACCTGCACCGTTAAGGCCGATGTAGTGAATATTCATTTTTGTGATACAGGGCCTGGTATACCAGCAGGTCTTGAGCAGCGCATATTCGACCCTTTTTTCACTACAAAGGAAGTTGGGGCAGGTACAGGCCTTGGTCTCTCTATCACCTATGGCATAATCAAAGAGCATCAGGGGAGTATAGCTATCGAAAGCCGTCCTGACGAGGGTGCGCTGTTTTTGATTCAACTTCCACTTAAACAAGCATAATAGAGAAGGTGGTGTGAAAAATGGATACATCTACTATACTGATTGTGGATGACGACCCCGCTTTGTTGCAAGCACTTCCGCAGGCGCTCAATCTGCGCCTGGATGATATACAGGTGCATACGTCCGATTCGGCGCTGGAAGCACTCAAACTCATTCGAGATCACAATTATGATGCGATTGTGAGTGATATCAAGATGCCCGGCATGGATGGATTAGCGTTGCTGGAAAAGATAGGGGAACTGCGACCGGATATACCCACACTGCTTATCACCGGTCACGGGGAGCACGATCTCGCGGTACAAGCACTGAGAGGTGGAGCTTATGATTTCATTCAGAAGCCCATTGATCGAGACTACCTGGTGGCCGCGTTGAAACGAGCAATTCAAGCACACCAATTGCGTACCCAGGTGTTTGAGCAGCAGCTTGCCTTAAAACTTCACGCTAAGGCACTTGAGCGTATGGTACAGAAGCGAACGCAAGAACTTGTTGAGGCCAATGCAGCAAAAGATAAACTACTCAGAATTATCTCACATGAGCTCAAGACGCCGTTAACGAGTTTGAAAGGGATGACGCAACTACTCTATCGACAAAGTTCGAAGGTCGATTCTGCTGAAGTTGTAACTATGGGACTGGAGGATATGGAGCGATCATTGCACCGTATGGAGGTGCTGGTGAATGACCTATTGGACACTTCACTTATCGAAACAAATATGTTCGTGCTGCATCGCAAACGCTGTGACCTGGTTGAAATCTGCCGGAACTTGATCGATGAATATACCGCGGGAACAGGACCATCTCTCACCTTTGAAGTTCCTGGCGAACCGGTGGAAGTTGAAGTGGATGCTGACCGAATCGGCCAGGTGATTATTAATCTACTGACAAATGCGCGCAAGTATTCGGCCAAAGGATCTCCTGTTACCGTGACCCTCCAACAGGTGGGATATGAAGCGATAGTCTCAGTAAGAGATATGGGAATTGGCATTCCAGCAGAGATGCATGTCAACATTTTCGAGCCATTCTTCCGCGTCCCGGACGTCGAGGTACAAACAGGTTCCCATACCGGCCTGGGGTTGGGGCTGTACATCTCACGCAAAATCATTGAACGCCACGGGGGGCATATCGACGTTGAGAGCGCGCCCGAAAGCGGTAGCACCTTTTCTGTTGTCTTGCCCCTGTATGTAGACCCAACAAAAGACGAGGTAGATGCAGCGAAACTCAGTTCTCGAACACAAGGTGTATGGACGATTGCGCATTGATGATGGTGATAGAGTAGGGGACGTACAATACATCCTCATTGGAGTTGTTTCTCAATTATACTCTCCTGCTCTTCGCTGGATTTCATAAGCCTGCTTGTAATACTTTAAGGCTTCTTTTGTCTTTCCCTGCTCATCTAAAAGCTGTGCGTAAAGAGCTGAATAATCGGATTGCTCCGTGGGCATGTTCAGTTTTTCTAACATTGCCAGGCCCATGGCAAAATGTTGATCCCCTTTTTCATATTTTGCCCGGGCATAGTCGATACGCCCCCAAATGATTTGAGCGTCACTCGCGATAAGCGTTGCCCCGGACGGTCGTGCTAACTCAAAAGCCTTCTCAGCGTACTGCTCCGCTTTCGACAGTTGATGGTTGAGAAGGTGCCATTCTGCCAGGTTGGTCAGAATACTGGCCTGGGAAAGCGTGTCCAACTCATTGTCGTTCCGTTGTAAAACACTTTCAAGGTATGATTGCGCCTTTTCCCGGTCGCTCTTTATCAGCGCCTGACACAGGTAGTGGTACAGTTCGCTTTTTAAAGTTAAAGGCACGCGCTGTCGCTGAAGCTCTATGTACTTATAAAAAGAGATACTTGCCGATTGGTACTCTGCTACCGCGGAGTATTGGAGAGCTATGTCCCAGTAGGTCATTTGAAGATGGTCCTGGCTGCTGAGCTTTTCAATGATTGCGAGGGCTTGTTGAAAAGCCTCAAACGCTGAATCACTTTCATTCAAATGAGTATAGTGTTGTCCCAGCTGGTAATAAAGTTGGCACAGGAAGAAAGGATCCTGGGGTTTCATTCTATCTACCAGGGTGAGACAATGTTGATGAGTCTGCAGGGCTCGGGAATAATCTCCTATGGCTGCGTATGCAATGCCCATAAGATAGTGTATACGGAGGCTATTAGTGGAATCGTTCTTCTCGTTCGAAACTAGTTCTGCCTGCGCGAGTGTATTCATGCATGCTTGCCATTCAGATGTAAGAAGATATGCCCACGCGAGTAAAGAGTGGTGTTGTATAAGATAGCTGCCCAGCAATTTATTTGTTGCAAGCTTTGTTAATTGTGTAACGGCCTTTGCCGCAGATCCCTGTAATATATATATGTGCGCTTCCAGGAGTTCCAACTCAAATACTGCAGTATTGTCGTGAGCATTGTTCATAACGATGCCAGGCGTAGTTTGACTTTGAGCATGGGAAGGTATCAATTCGGCTGAAAGGAGACCAAGACGTTGCGCTAGTATCTCTAGAGCGCGGAGAGAAGGATGGATCTGGCCGCGTTCGATTGCTGAAATATAACTTACTGAAAAATCTGGCAGAGCAAGTTGACTTTGAGTATATTTTTTAGCCTGGCGTGCTGCGCGTATTTTGGCTCCGACAGATTGTCCTAACTTGTTGCTAAATTGGTCAGTTGACATGTGGTGAATCCTTCCTTATAGTGAGATCAACAAAAATTACAGCTTATGGAAGCGGAAAAAGAGTCAATAAATAGACAAAGTCAAGGTTGAGTATATTGTAAATTATTCCATGAGTTCTGTCAATAACTTAGTTTTAGTAAGTGTCAAAGTCATATTTATACAGTTATCTTGTGTTACAAATAGAATTGTAATGTTATGTATGCATAGCAGTCAATCTGGCAGATATGCTACAATTTGATGAGGAGCTTTTGATGTTTCGCTTTCTAACAGCGGGCGAGTCTCATGGACCTTGCCTGACAATGATTGTAGAAGGGTTGCCCGCCGGTCTCGCAGTTGATGCCGCGATCATTGATGCCGACTTGCGTCGTCGACAGGGAGGTTACGGACGTGGAGGACGCATGAAGATTGAGAGAGACACGGCTCGTTTTCTCTCAGGAGTGCGGCATGGGAAAACCCTTGGCTCACCGATTACCATGCAGATTGAGAATCGTGACTGGGTAAATTGGGAAGAGTCTATGAGCGCCGCGCCTACCGAAGCCGTCTTTGAACCAGTGACTCGTATTCGCCCTGGACATGCCGATTTCACAGGCGCCATGAAGTACGGTCATCAGGATATACGCAATGTGATAGAGCGCTCCAGTTCTCGTGAGACAGCTGCTCGCGTCGCGGTTGGTGGCTTATGTCGCCAATTGCTGAATGTCTTTGGCATAGCTATTCACAGCCATGTACTGGCGATTGCCGACGCAGGTTATGCAACTCCGCGTCAGTTTACTCCAGATGCCTATCCAGTCGGGATGTGGGAGGCAGTGGAGGCTTCTGCTGTGCGCTGTGCTGACGATGAATTAACTGAGAAAATGATTGCGCGCATTCTCGCGGCCAAACGCGAGGGGGATACCTGCGGTGGGATATTCGAGGTGGTTGCTTTTGGCGTCCCCATTGGACTGGGAAGCTTCAGCCAGTGGGATCGCCGTCTCAGCGCTCGCCTGGGCATGGCGATGATGAGCATACCATCAACCAAAGGGGTAGAGATTGGCGCGGGTTTTGCCAGCACGCGCAATACGGGTTCGCATGTACATGATGTCCTGCGCCATGGAGAAGATAACTTCTGGCATCACCTGACCAATAACGCAGGTGGTATCGAGGGGGGTATTACTAATGGTGAACCACTAGTAGTGCATGTTGGTGTCAAGCCCATTCCCACTTTGGCCCATCCCTTGCCCTCTGTTGACCTGGCAAGCGGACAGAATATTGATCAGAGCCGCTATGAACGCAGCGATGTTTGCGTGGTTCCCGCGGCGGGGGTAGTAGGAGAAGCGATGATGGCAATTGTATTGACCGAAGCCCTACTTGAGAAATTTGGGGGAGACAGCGTGGATGAAATGAGCAAAAATTATCGCTCCCGGACGGCGACGGCACAGGACATAGTATGAATTAGCCATCAAAACAGGTTGTTAGAGAATGGCGCGCGCAAGGCTCAACCTTGCGCGCACCATTCTCTACAACACACTTGTGACCTCAGTTGCTTGTCAATCGACTTGAACAGTGATACACTTCTTCGGAATGAATGTATAGGCCATTTTATGTCGGATGAAGGATATAGGGATATAACATATGAACGTCAGTAACAATATTCGCAAATTGGCTCAATTATTTGTGGTATTCTTTATAGCCCTGAGCGCTGTACTTGTCTACTGGCAGGTAGTGGTGGCACAGCAAGTAACGTCAAATATACATAATAACCGGCATTGTTTAAGCGATAGCGCCCCCGTGCGTGGACGTATCTTCGACCGAAACGGCGTGCTGCTTGCTGAATCAAAGCCATCTAATGCGGCCTGCGGCTATCAGCGTTATTACTACCTGAAAAACTATCCTTCACTAGCAGGTCTTATAGGCTATTACATCAGTCCGCTTTATGGTTCATCGGGTATTGAGCATCAGTATGATGACTATCTCAGTGGGCGCCTGGGAGTGACCGGCCTCAATAATTACATCAATCAAACATTGCACCGCCCACCGATCGGTGATGACATCTATCTGACCATTGATGTGCGCGTGCAGGCATCGCTGGAGAAGTATTTTGACCAGACTGCACCACCGCCTGATGGAATCAATATCTTTCCGTCTGACCGGGGTTCGGCGATTGTATCAAATCCGCATACTGGCGAGATACTGGCTATGCTCAGCCGGCCGACGTTTGACCCCAATCGCGTGGCCTCGGGTGATCTTCAGTACTTTAGTTCGCTTGAGAAAGACCCGGAGCAGCCACTGCTGGAGCGTCCTATTCAGTCCACCTATATACCCGGTTCAACCTATAAGACTATGACCCTGCTGGCTGGATTGGACTCTGGCAGCGCGCACCTGACCGACCCCTTTTACAACGACCATGATCCCAACCATCAACAGGCCATTGGGCCGGTCACCATCGGCAGCGGCGAACAGTCAGAGGTTTTTGGCCCGACAGGCAATAATCTAGAGCCGTATACGGTCCATTTTCCGGTGAATCTGCGTTACGGATATACTCACTCGGATAACATTATCTTCGCGCAAGTGGGCGCGAAGATGGGTGCCACGACATGGTTGGACTATAACAACCGCTTTTACGTTGGGAGGCAGATACCCTTTGATCTACCGGTTAAAGTAAGTACTGTCACATCCGGAAACAGCAATTCTCTCAAACTCAACCAGCTGGCAGAAAACTCATTTGGGCAGGGTATAGTCTCGGTTACGCCACTGCAGATGACGATGATTGATAATGGCGTTGCCAATAATGGCCAGTTGATGCGCCCAACACTTGTGCAGAAGATCGTTGATCCAAACGGCGCGACGGTGTTCTCCGCGAGCCCACAGCAGTTGGGGACGCCAGTCAGTGAAAGCGCGGCAAGCCAGCTACGTAATGCGATGTATGGCGTTGTGCAGTGCGGTTCCGGTCGCTTCGGTCCTACCGCAGCCTTAGCCCCCGAGCTAGATACGTCGCCCTGGGCTATCATCGCCAAGACCGGCACAGGACAGGTTCCTCAGGTCAATGGCAAGACGATAGGAGCAGAGGCGTGGCTCTTGACGCAGGCTCCATACCAGAATCCACAACTCACTATTGTGGCGATGAGGGAGAATGCCGGTGAAGGCGGGTCTGCCGTTGGACCAATGGTCACCCGTACCTACAATGACATTTTCTCGAAAATAATGAAGATACCTACCTCCCCTCCGGCAGATCCAAATTATTGCGCTACAAGCGGTTTGTTGCAATAATCTCCATGCGCTGAAAGTGAGCTATGCAGAAACCAGAACAAGAGAACATTGGCAGCATCTATAGTGAGGATGAAGCGCTGGTACTTGGCCCCTGGCAAAGGATACGCCAGCGTACCCTCACTCCAATTGTCTTTGTGCTCTCACGACTAGGGATAAGTCCTGATATGCTCTCCTTTGCCTCTGTTGGCTTCGGTATTGGCTTTTGCCTGTTCGCTCCCTTTCAATTTACTGTAGCCTTCTGGCTGTTGGTAGCCTCTATCATCTGTGATGGGCTGGACGGTGTAGAGGCGCGGTTACGGGGTACGAATACAAACCGTGGAGCGTTCACTGATATGTTTTGTGACGAGGTGGTGGTAGCTTTTAGCGTGGCTGGTATGGCCTGGAAGGGTCTGATACATCCGGTACTGGCTATTTTATTTGTCTTTGTTTATACCACTATAGTTACATTTCTTTTAATACATCGTCTTTTGCATGTGACTTCCCATTTGATTGTTCGTCCAAGCCGCATGATACTCTACTTTGCTATTGCCCTGTATTTCTTCTTCAGTATCAATCTGCTTAACTACCTCTTGCTCACATACCTGCTGGCTTTACCACTGTTAAGTCTGAGTTTCTGGCGATTGCGCAAAGCGCTATAGGGCAGAGAAGCAGCTATTCTACTGCCTACTCCTGTTGCATTTTCTTCCAGCAAGTGTCACAATAACCGGCGGCCACGAGGTCAAGTGTGAGGCCATGAAAAGCATATTGTTGTTGTAGTTGTTCGTGGAGATTGCCTAGAAGGTTATCTTCAAGATGTATAATCGCGCGGCACCTGCGGCAGACAAGGTGGTGATGCTCGGCACTTTCCGCCATCTCATAATGCGGTTGCTCTCCTGGCAGGTGAATTTCTCGTACCAGTCCCAATTCTCGCAGTAGTTCCAGCGTACGGTAGACGGTGGAGAGGCTAACGTAAGGATTGCGTTCCTGCACTCGTTCCAGGATCTGATCGATGCTTAAATGCCCATCGGCCTCTTGAATAACGCTTAAGATCATATGGCGTTGTGGCGTCAAGCGATAGCCTTTTTTCCGCAGCGTCTCGTTACTCGATTTGACATAATGATGCATCTACAGTCCCCGTCCATGAGAAGAAAAGTTGATCTACACATATCGTAACACTGCAGCCAGTATGAGTCAAATGAGCGTGAAGCATCCCATGAAAAAAAGAGAGATAGGCCGCGAAATGTTTCGCTCGCAAGCGTTCATTCCTAGCAGAAATGGGGGAAGACAGTCGTACATTCCCTTTCCTTATGCTGGTGAAGAAGGACAAAAATATGGTACATTGGGAACATCGATACTTATTAGGCACAATGGTCTTTACTATAGCCGGTGACGTCGTGCGCGACTTTGAAGAAGAATACGAGGCATGGAGCTGGTTGGAGCAGGAAGGTTGGGGGTTGGTCGCCATCGAGCCTCCTGATCCTGTTCGTCCAGGCGCGTGTAAATACTACTTCAAACGCCAGCGCCCGCCGGAATATCTGACCAAAGCGTCGACAACGGAAACGCGTGCAGCTGTGAAACATGAGTATAGAGAGAAACGATAGATGAGCCTGGGAGGCTACTGGCGTTCGCCACTTGATCCAGAGCGCGTGATGCATGTCGATGTCACGCACTGGCGAGAACACGAGCAAAAACAGCGCGAGGACGCGCTCTCTATTGAGGAACCATTTGAAGTGCGCATCGACCATCGCAGCCTGGCCGTCATTATGCGTACGCCTGGACACGACCACGAACTGGCCATGGGCTTTCTCTATACTGAGAGAGTCATTGCCCAGCCTGATGATGTCCTGGCAATTGAAGATGACACCGATGCCGAAGGGTTGCCTCTTACCAATGTCGTCAATGTTGCGCTGCGTCAGCAGGAGCGGCAGGAAGACTGTCAGCTACCGCAAGCAGCGGCTTTCGAGCGGCATTTTGCCGTTTCCGCGAGTTGTGGCCTATGCGGCAAGAACAGTATCGCCGACTTGCTGATCACTGTGCCATCACTAGAGCGTCAAATGGATGATGTGCGGTTTCGCGCCTCCACCCTCTATGAGTTACCCGAACGTTTACGTGATGCGCAGACAGTGTTTACCTATACTGGTGGGTTACACGCGGCTGGACTTTTTAACTCAACGGGTGACCTGCTTCTTTTGCGTGAAGACGTAGGGAGACACAACGCCGTTGATAAAATAATAGGTCACGGGTTGTTGCATCGTGACTTTCCCTACTCCGGGTATGTGCTCATGGTCAGCGGCCGCACCTCTTTTGAGATTATCCAGAAAGCTCTGCTGGCGCGCATCCCCTGCATTGCCGCTATCTCTGCCCCTTCCAGCCTTGCTGTTGAACTTGCCGATCGCGCAGGCATTACCCTCGTCGGATTTCTGCGGGATCATTCCATGAATGTCTATACGCACGCGGAGCGCGTGGTGTGAGACCGCAAGGGTCGCCCAAGAGGCATCACCCTAAGAAAAGCCCATCAACGTCCGTAGGGGCGAGGGTGGTTGGGAGTGGATGGGTGGGCCTTTATGGTCGCCCGCTCGAAGGGGGATGCTTCCGGGCTAGAGCCTGTCATCGAGGGACAGCGGGCGACCATAAAGGACTCTGTTGCCCAAATAGGTCTAGACA
>CATPCK010000229.1 GCA_955652655.1 uncultured Ktedonobacteraceae bacterium
CGTGGTGAATTAGAGGCTGGTAGTCGCTAATTACCCCATGCCGCCGCTGAAAGCCCCTGGTTTCAAACAGGGGGATGAAAGCGGCGTTCCTTGTTTGGGGCAGGAGTGGAGCGGGTTCTCAGCTTGACTTCCTGCTCTGTTTAAGCTATAATATGAATATACGTAAAATGTTTCTGTATCGGATATATCCCACAAAGAAGCAAGAAACAAAGCTCAACGAGGCATTGAATGAATGTCGTTGGCTCTATAACCACTTGCTTGAAATGCGCAAGACTACCTACGAGCAAACAGGCAAAGGGCTGTCTTGCTATGGGCAACAAGCCACCTATCCGATGCTGAAACAGCAACGATCCTCTCTCAACGCAGTCCACTCGCAGGTGCTTCAAAATGTAGCCGTACGGATTGATCTGGCGTTTAAGGCATTTTTCCGGCGATGTAAAGCAGGAGAGACACCTGGCTTCCCTCGTTTTCGCGGCGCTGACCGCTACGACTCGTTCACATACCCTCAGAGCGGCTTTGAAATTGACAAGCAGGGCAAGCTCTATGCGTCTGGTATTGGACACATCAAGATGGTCTTGCACCGTCCGATGCGTGGCAAGCTCAAAACGCTCACCATCCGCCGTAGCTCGACTTCCAAGTGGTACGCCTCCTTCTCCCTTGAGTGTGAGCCTGAACGCTTGCCGGAAATCTCTACCCCGGTGGGCATTGATGTCGGACTCAAAACGTTTGCTACGCTGTCTACTGCTGAAGAGATTGCTAACCCGCGCTTCTTTCGCAAAGAGGAGAAATCCCTGGCGAAAGTCCAACGCAAGCATAGCAAGCTTGCTAAGGGTACCATCGAGCGGCGTAAGCATCGCAAAGTGATTGCACGCGTGCATGAGAGGATCGCTTTTAAGCGCGACGACTTCACCCATCAAGAAAGCCGTCAGATCGTTGATCGTTTCGGCGTCATCTGCGTTGAGGACCTGCATGTCAGCCGCATGACCCATAACCACTGCCTTGCTAAGAGCATTCATGATGCATCCTGGTCGGAATTCTTCAGTAAATTGTCCTGCAAAGCGGAAGAAGCTGGCAGGAAATATATGGCTGTTGCCCCGGCCTACACATCCCAAGATTGCAGCAGGTGCCATCATCGGCAATACATGCCCCTCAGTGAACGTGTCTATCATTGTTCCTGCTGCCTCCTTTCCATTGATCGAGATCTGAATGCTGCTCTAAACATTTGTGGCCTGGGACTACAGGCCCTCGGCTTGTCCGTAGAAGCCCCTGGCTTGAGCCATGGGGAGTAGTCACTTTCCATGTATCGATTTACAGAAGCAGGCGGCCACAATCGCCTGCTTCTCACTTTGAATTTGCGTAAGCGGGCTTAGCCTTGCTCAATTGAGGAGCCTTTTATGCAGTATGACCTTATCATCCGTCATGCTCAACTTCATCGTCATGATGGGCTGGTGGATATCGCCACGAAGGACGGCCACTTTGCCAGCATCGTCGGCGAACTTCCTTCCGACATCAGCGCGCCACGTGAAATCGATGCTGCCGGTCGGCTGGTGGTGCCCCCTTTCATCGATGCCCACGTCCATCTAGACGCCGTTCTCACGGTGGGACAGCCGCGCTATAATACGACGGGCACTCTGCTCGAAGGCATCCAGATCTGGAGCGAACTCAAACCGGGCCTGTCGCGTGAAGATGTCAAAAAACGAGCTCTTGAGGAGATACGCTGGGAGGTCGCGCAGGGTACTCTACACATACGCAGCCATGTTGATGTCTGTGACCCCAACCTGACAGCGCTAAGAGCGCTGCTTGAGGTCCGTGAAGAAGTGCGCGATATCTGCAACCTGCAACTGGTTGCCTTTCCCCAGGATGGTATCATGTCTTTTCCCAATGGTCGTGAGTTGATGCGGCAAGCCATGGAACTTGGCTGCGATGTCGTTGGAGGCATTCCCCACTATGAGTGGACGCGCGACATGGGCGTCGAGGATGTCCATTATGCCTTTGCGCTTGCCAGGGAGTTCAATCGCGATATTGACTGCCATTGTGACGAGACCGATGATCCCCTTTCACGCTTCACCGAGGTAATGGCAGCAGATACCATCCAACAGGGCTGGCAAGGGCGTGTGACGGCCAGCCATTGTACCGCTATGCACTCATACGATAATGCCTATGCCTTCAAACTTATTCGCCTGCTGGCCCGCGCCCAGGTGAATGTCATTGCCAACCCTTTTGATAATGTCGTCTTGCAGGGTCGCTTCGATACCTATCCCAAACGCAGGGGCATTACCCGTGTGAAAGAACTGCTGGCGGGTGGCGTCAACGTTGCCCTGGGTCACGACTCCATCATGGATCCATGGTTTCCCCTGGGGAAAGGTGACATGCTCACTGCCGCCCAGCTGGCCCTCTTCCTCTGTCACATGAGTGGGTACGAGGAGATCAACGATGTCCTCGACCTCGTCACCACCAATGCCGCCACAACCCTTCGCATTCAGGATAGTTACGGCATTGAAGAGGGAAAGCCCGCCGATTTTCTCGTCCTGGACGCGCCATCAGCCTTCGAAGCCCTGCGCCTGGTCCCCGCGCGTCTTCACGTCTTCAAGAGTGGACGCGAAGTAGCATACACGACACCCGGGAAAAGCCTGCTCAAGAGACACACCGACCAGCAAGGAGAAGAAGTCACCTTCCGCCTGAAACCGTAACCTCAATGAGTTGAATATTCACTGTCCATAAATATTGACAGCGCGAGCAGCCAGTAACACGATAACGACCATCGAAAGCATCGCCTCAATCATCATCAACATTTTTGCTTGCCGCGTCAAAGGAAAGGTATCGGCCGGGCTAAGAGCCGTAGCGCCTGTAAACGCCAGGAAGAGATAATCAACAAAATGCGCAACCCAACCTGTAGTATTGCCATCCGCCTGCTGGGGAAACATAAAATCGGCTGCTTTATGACCAGAAAGGTGCCGTTTTAGTGGACCTCCACCATCGATCTCCCAATACCACAGAGCAAAAACAAGGATATTGGTGCCCCACAGCAGAGCCGCGTCGCGCAATAATGAGCTTCCCTTTTCAGCGGGCAGGTTGAGAATCAGGAGTGCGACACTGCCAACCAGGCCTAACGTCACAACTCCAAGAAGTAATAGCGCGAGAATACGTACCGCTTTAGGGGCCAGTGGATGGCCACTCCTCCTGATAAAGATCAGCGGTATGATCACTATTCCTTCAATTGCCAGCAACAACCAGCTTGGACCAATCGTCAAGCTGTCGGGAAGAGCAAAATAGAACAAACCAATCGCTAATATTCCGAGTAGTACGGTCCACCTTGAAACAATACCAGCGTGCTTTTCATGAGGTGCAGGGGCAATATCGGCTGTATCTACAGGTGCTTGCGTCTCTTTGACAGGCTGCATTGGGTTTGTACCTCGTTATGAATAGAGTAACTGTTATCTATACTTGATCACTCAATAGCCCTGCCCAACGGATACACCCTTAATGTTCGTATGCCTCATCTGGTAGAGAAAGAAGCTTCTCTTCTATGTCAATCCATACTTTTTGTTCAGCTTCGGTATTCGACATCCGTGTGCGCTGGTGTGTAGCAGTGGTGAGCAGCTTTGAGACGCGCAGTCGGAAGTCATTCAGTATAGGCCGTTGGTATTTGGGGGTTGGCATCACGCGCAGTTCTAACAGTTTCGGGTCATAGAACTCCTCTTTGTCGAATGCCAGCGACGCGAGATTACTGAATGCCACCAACAATGACTGTCGTTGCTGTGTAAAATAACCGATTTGTGTACTGGACGCTGCAAGACACCCGGCAATATATCCCCCTAGCAAAATAGGGTGGGCCGAGGCGCTCGCTTCAAAATCAGTCCCGTATGTAGGCAACAATTTTTCCTTGGTCAGATCATCGGTATTGACGATGCGGCGCGCTTCTACAGCATAGCCTGCTAACGATTCCATACCTAGAAAAAGTGCCATAGGTTCAAGATCGGCTGTCCAGGGAAATGTACCTCGCCCTGCCCGCTCGCGCATTGAGCGGATCTTGTTTCCATGTCTTTCAGACGGAGGCATGCACTGTACCAGTGTCACAGCCATTCCTAGTTGATTGGGGTCTAATTGAGCGAGAATCTGTTTGAGTATCATGTCGCTGATACGCCAGAAGCGCAATGAATCTGTTGTCGTGGTGCGCACGCTGAGTAACTGGGCAATGAATTCTGAGGGAATATATTCAGAGGAATCATCTTTCAACCACGAATGAATATCCTGATAACTGTCTTCGAGCGCTTCAAGTAATGCGTCACGCAAAGCTGGCTGGATGACCTGCACCAAGCGGGTAAGATGAGGCCGCTGGGGGTTAGACTCTCCTTTAGCCCAACGAGTAAGCGTCATTTGAGATAGCCCAATAGCTACAGCAATTCGTTGTTGTTCGCCTGGGATCTTGAGGACCTGCTGTAGAATATTTTGCCAGGTCGAAGATGTGCCCATATCTTTCCACCTCAACTATGCAGTAACCTGTATTTGTAGGAACTGCTTTCTGGCGTTTATCATAGCAAAGGTAACCAGTTGAGTCAACTGCCCGCGTGACTCATTCAAGTTTGTAGTGGACGAAGTTCCCTGCCGGGTATGGGGGTCACTGACCCATAGTACCTACGTTTTATCAACTCGCTCTGCCGAATTTGCCGATATTCCTGAACTTTTGGTAACGCATCGCCAGCAGTTCGTCTACAGGCACCTGTTGTAAATCGTCCAGTTGCTTGATCAGCGTCGCTTTAAGATTATCCGCGGCGGCAGGGTAATTGCGATGCGCACCCCCCAGTGGCTCAGCAATCAACTCGTCTATTAAGTCGATTTCCTTGAGTTCGCGAGCGCTAATGCGCATTGCCTCAGCGGCTTGAGGCGCAAAAGCTGTGTCACGCCAGAGAATGTTCGCTGCCGCCTCTGGCGGAGCAACCGAATAGATACTGTACTCCAGCATCAAGATACGATCGGCAATGCTTATCGCCAGGGCACCGCCGCTGCCTCCTTCGCCGATCACGACAGCGATGATCGGTACGCGCAAGCGCGACATCAAATAAAGATTCGCGGCAATGGCCTGGGCCTGTCCGCGTTCTTCAGCTCCTAATCCGGGGAATGCCGCCGGCGTATCGATCAAGCAGATAACGGGATACCCAAACTTCTCAGCCTGCTGCATAATGCGAGCCGCCTTGCGGTACCCTTCCGGGTTTGGCATCCCCAGGTTGCGAAACTGTTTTTCCTTTGTGTCTCGCCCTTTCTGGTGACACACCAGCATTACTGTTTGGCCATCAAATTTTGCTGGCCCCGTGATGATAGCATGATCGTCCCCAAAAGCGCGATCCCCGTGCAACTCGAAGAAGTCATCACAAATAAGTCGAATGTAATCCGCTGAGTATGGTCGATCTTTATGCCGTGCCACCAGCACTGTTTGCCAGGCGGATAGCCGGCTATAAATCTCCTCTGTGCGCCGGCGCAATTCGCGCTCCGCTTCCTGTAGCTGCAAGCGCTCATCATGTTTCAACCGATCGCTCTTGCGCTGCAGCCCTGTGATCTTTTTTTCTAGTTCAGCTAGCGGCTTCTCGAATTCCAGGTCATATGCCATGGCGTTTCCCTTTACCTCGTCTCTTGATCTTTCGCTTGATTGGTCCTGGTTTCTCTAGTCAAGTCATCTTTTGCATAGAAACGAAGCAGTCTTCCCAGCGTCTGCCGTAGATCTCGTCTGTGCACAATTGTGTCAATCATGCCATGCTGAAGCATAAATTCCGAGGTAACCGCTCCTTCAGGGAGTTTCACATGCATAAATCCCTCGATGACACGCGGTCCTGCGAAACAGATTAGCGCGCCGGGTTCTGCCAGGATGACATCGCCGAGCAATGCAAAACTGGCCGTTACGCCGCCTGTAGTCGGGTCCGTCAACAAGCTAAAATAGGGGAGTTCGGCCTCGGCCAGTTTTGCCAGTGCCGCCGCTGTTTTTGCCATCTGCATCAGCGAGTAAAGTCCCTCTTGCATGCGGGCGCCGCCAGAGGTTGAAGAGATCAGCACCGGTATGTTTTTTTCAATACCCAATTCGATGGCGAGAGTAATTTTTTCACCAACAGCCGAGCCCATACTACCGCCGATGAAGCTGAAATCCATCACGGCCACCGCCAGTGGTAGCTCCTCGATGGTAGCATGGCCAATCACAACCGCCTCATTCAATCCGACGTTTTCGCTCTCTTCTCTCAACTTACTGGCATATGCCTGTGAACGAACAACGAAATTGAGCGGGTCAACAGACATAATGTCGGAATCTAGTTCGACAAAGCTATCGGCATCTGTCAACAGCTCTATGCGCTCATAGGCGGAAAGTTTGAAGTGAAAGCTACAGCGGGAGCACACTTTCAGGTTCTTCTCCCAATCCCGGCCCACCAGCATCTCTTTACACTTTGGGCACTTAAGCGCCAGGTTCCCCATAAAAGGTTTATCAGGCTTGGATCGGCTCCGCGAGGATGTCCGCGCTGTAGACGGTACTTCGGCTTCTTTGACCATGAACAACCTCCTCGTCAGTCTTGCGCGAAGAGCGCAGCCACAAAACTTTGGGGATCAAATGGCGCCAGGTTCTCAAGCTTCTCTCCGGTGCCGATAAATTTGATAGGCACGCCCAGGTCGTCTGCGACAGCAAAGGCAAAGCCTCCCTTGGCAGTGCTATCCAGTTTGGCGATGACCACACCGGTCAGCCCAATATCAGCAGCGAATTGGCGAGCCTGTAACAGGGCATTCTGGCCCGTCGTCGCATCCATCACGATTAATAACTCATGCGGCCCTTTCGGGATGAATTTCTGAATGACTTTATTGATCTTCTTCAACTCTTCCATGAGGTTGTACTTCGTTTGCAGGCGACCAGCGGTATCCACGATGAGAATATCACACCCCCGTGTCGTTGCCGCCTGGATGGCGTCATAGACCACCGCACCAGGATCAGAGCCCGGGTTCTGGCTGATGACCGGTACACCAACGCGCTCCGCCCATACCTTGAGTTGATCAATGGCTGCTGCGCGGAAGGTGTCGGCGGCAGCAAGCATTACACTATGACCTTCCCGGGTGAGTCGGTAGGCTAATTTCGCGATAGTAGTCGTTTTCCCTGAACCATTGACTCCGATCACCAGGATCACTGTCAGCGGCGCATCTGTAGCAAAACGCAGACCAGAAGGCTTTCCAAGCAATTTTGTCAGTTCCTCGCGTAGGGCGCGCTGCACCTGCGCTCCACTCTTCATGTGCTCTTCAGTGACTCGCTGCTGTAGGCGCTCCAGCAACCACGTGGTCGTGTTGGGACCAACATCAGCCCGCAAGAGCGATTCTTCCAGATCATCCCACAGCGTATCAGTGATCTCGTTTTGCCTGAAGGCATCTCCCAGTCGGCTGAAAATCTGTCGCGTGCGACTCAGGCTGTTTTTCAGCGGGATAGCGCCTTGCTCAGACACGGAATCTCCTCCTGCGCGCTCCTGAGCAGCCACAGCATCCTGTTTCGGTTCTTCTTGAGGTTTCTGCCCAAAGAATCTATTGAGCACGTCAGCATTGACTCCTTTATCTACCCATCTTCTTTACGATTTCATAGAGCAGGGTCCAGGGGGACAACCCCTGCTAGAGTGTATGGGCCTGGATGACCCCATCCCTGTCCCTTCTCGCCACCGCTAAGCAGGGTCCAGGGGC
>CATPCK010000230.1 GCA_955652655.1 uncultured Ktedonobacteraceae bacterium
ACACGTTTGATGTGTCTGGCTCATCAATCCGGGGTATTTGCTCCCCTGGATGCGGCGGACTGCCAATCCAACACGTTGCATAACTTATATAAATGACGTTCATTGTTGTTGCGAGGGGTAACATGGTTTACTCAGGAAATTGGGTAGCGATCTCCCCTGCATTTTGGACGACGATCCAGGAACCACGGCGGCCAAAAGGCCACCCCTTCTCGACGCTTATTCTTTCTTGTTGTATGATGATACCTCTACATAATTGTAGTAGTCCTCTGCAAACATGATGCCAAGAGGATGGAGGTGAGGTGATTTATGGCAAAAAAGACAAAAGATACGGGTGAGCAAGCAAGGGCTTCGTCGAACCATGTCCCGATCAAGATGATTACGGTCAATCGCCAGGCGTATCATGATTATGTTGTCGAGCGCACGATTGAGGCTGGTATCGCGTTAAAGGGAACAGAGATCAAGTCCATTCGTGATGGCAAGGTGAATTTGCGGGGGTCGTATGCTGTGGTGCGCAATGGGGAGTTATGGCTAGAAAACGCACATATTGCTGTTTATGAACACGGGAACCGCTATAACCATGAGCCGATGCGCAACCGTAAATTATTACTTCACCGGCGCGAGATCAATCAACTGTTTAGCAGGGTGGAGACCAAGGGATTGACGCTCATTCCTCTGAAACTCTATCTGAAAGGCGGGAAGGCGAAGATCGAGTTGGGGCTCTGTCGAGGTAAGAAGCTCTATGATAAGCGGGAGGCGATTGCTGAGCGAGATGCCAAACGTGACATTGAACGCATAATACGAATAAGGTAACAGCTCCCCTTGCGTGAACGCGAGGCTTTTAAGCGATTTTAAAGGTGAAGGAATTTCTATCTACAAGCAGAGTTTGGCGATCGTATAGAGAGCGGAAATAGGAACTTACCTCACTGATACGACAGCTTTCTTTCCTGTCTAAAGAGCATGAGTAGTGAAATCAGGGCTACAAAGCCTAGCAGCATAGTGAGAAAGATGAGGCCATCAAAGCCCCAGGCTTTGGCAAAGAGCCCACCGAGACCGTTACCCAGGAGCTGACCTACACCAAGAAAGATTGAATAGAGTCCCATGAGAAGGCCGCGATCTTTGGCGACATCCTCGGAGATATCGGCAAGGTAGGCAAGTGCTGAGGGCGCGAAGCTACTTTCAGCAAAAACACCTACCATTAAGAGCGGTATCCAGATAAACAGCAAGGCGTCGTTGCCAGCTCCACGATGGTTGATACCGGCGAGGGCGATGCAGGCCAGGTAGACACCAGTAATTGAGGTCAGCATGAGATTCAGGCGGGGAATATTCTTGAGAAAGAATGCCCAAAAGAGAAGGCATAACCCGAAGAAGAGAACAAAGGCGCCAAGAACCATGCTCAATATATGACCAGCACCAGGGCTGCTTAAACTGCCCATCAGTAGTTGATTATGATTATTACTGTGCTTCGAAAGGATAAAGGTAAGCTGCGGGCCAATCCAGACACCAACGAGAGCGTTGATACATATCCAGGCTGGAATGAAGATAAAGAGACGAGGCGTGCGAATAATGCGCCAGTAGCGAACTCCTACCGTACGGATGTTTCCCTGTTCAATTACTTGCATTATTTTAGGAGCTAAAAGCATGCAAAGTACCGCAACAAGATAGAGTGATGCGAGAAGAGCAAAGGCACCGCGCCCGAAATGATCCCAGGCAAAACCACCGAGTATGACACCAACAGCGATGCCGCCGCTGGTGGCAAGTTCAAAGAAGCTCATGACGCGCATACGGCGCGACCGGTCTTGTGATGTGTAATCGGCGAGGTAACCAAGGACGGCGGGTGTGGTCATGGCAGAAGATGTGCCGGAAATCAGTCGTAAACTGAGGAAGTAGGGCAAGGGATTTAGTACAGGCGCAAAAGGAATAAGGGCTACTTCGATAAGTCCCACCAGTGGCCCAAGGATAAGAAAGTAACGGCGACCCAAACGATCGCTTAAGGAGCCCATGACCGGGGCAAGGACCAGTTCTGTGGCATAATAGGCGACAGAAAGAAGACCAACATTGAGGCTGGTAATAGCTACATTTGTATGCGACGCGAGTTGAGCGAGGAAGAAACCAAAGATGATGGTTCCTGCTCCACCGCTTGCGCGTAATATGAATGTTCCGATAAGTAGAGGGGCTAACGAGCGACGAGACATTTTATGTCCTTCTATTCAATTGGGAAGGATCAAGGTAGTTGTTCTGGGATTTGAGGCGTTTTCGTAATGTGAGCAGGGCGATGAAGCAGCCTGTTATAATGAGTATTATTGCTATTAGCATTAACAGGAGCATGATGAGCCGTGCTGTTCCATTATCAATTGCACTGATGAGTGCTAGTATGCCCATTACTACCATCTGTTTCTTCCCCGCGTGAGTATCTCCGTGCTCTTTTTGTCTCTATGATAGAGACGGTGCACGAAGTGATCAGGTAACGTTTTTCTTTGTTTCTCGTCGCCTGGCCTTTCATTTATACAAACGGCCCGTAAAACCCCTGTCTTTCAAGCCGGGGGAGGATGTCACTGGGCGACGAGTAGATCGGATGGGATAAGGGCAAAAACGAGGGTGGTACGGAGTGTGCCATCTGGAGCAGCCATGTGGTTGCGCATGCGCGCCTCCTGGATGAAGCCGAGGCGGCGAGGGATGGCGGCACTACGAACGTTTCGTTCATCACAGCGTATTTCGACACGATTGGCTGCAAGCGAACTGAAGACATAATTTGTCAAGAGCTGCACTGCCTCTGTCATGTATCCATACCCTGGGGCGGAGACACGCAGCCAGTAGCCGATTTCAAAGTACCTGTGCTCCCAGTTCTTGGGATGGATACCAGTACCTCCCAGGAAGCGGTTGGTTGCCTTTTCCCAGATGCTGAGGACGAGATCTTCACGGATCAACCATTTAGCCTGCTCATGGATAATCCAATCCCGGCTCTCTTCGACGGTTTGATGAGCGTCGGCGAAGGGGAGCCAGGGGCGTATGTGATCGCGCGACTCGGCTACTGCCTCGAACAATGCTTGCGCGTCACTTTCGCGGTATGGCCTCACAATAAGGCGTTCGCTCTGTAACTCTTCAAACAACGGGATAAGGGTCAGGTATGGGGTGGCGTTCAAAGCTGCTCCTCCTTCTACATAGG
>CATPCK010000231.1 GCA_955652655.1 uncultured Ktedonobacteraceae bacterium
TGGCAGCAGCAGTTGCCGACGATTCAGACGCAGTCAGGCGCACGGTGGATGGAGATGACGATCTTTTTGTCACAAGCCACGAATAATTCGACGCAGGTGAGAACGAATCAGAGTGCTCCAACTCCACAGTCGTTTGCCAGTGGCATAAAAGCGGCGCGTGAGCAGGGGTATCATGTTTTTGTGGTGCCGTTGATGGGCGTCGATAGCCCGGCGAACCAGTGGGCAGGGACGATACAATTCTCACACTACCAGGATGAGGCGCAGAGGTTCGATAGTTACTGGAAGACGTATCAGCCTTATGTTGAAGCGGCGGCGCAGAATGGCGCAGACCAGCTGGCAATTGCCACCGAGATGGTGTTGCTGCAGCAGTCGGCACCGGCTCCTTTATGGAATACATTGATTTCACGGATACACAGCGTTTTCCCTGGCACACTCACGTACGATATGGACTGGTCGTCGCTTGGCCAGGCACCGCCGAGCTGGATGAGCAATTCGCTGCTGCCGATGATCGGCATTTCGGAATATCTCCAACTGGCCAATGATCAAACACCTGTCGACCCGAAGAAGATTCCTGGCCTCTGGAAAACAATTGTGAAGACCACGCTCGATAATTTCTCTCTGAAGGTGGGGAAACCCCTCATCATCTCGGAAATCGGCTATCGCAATACTGCCGACGCCCTGTATCATCCGTGGGCAAGATATTCAACAGGCTCTCCGCCTGATCCTGAGGAACAGGCAGCGGCATGTGACGCTGCCCTGATAAATGTTATCCCTGATAAGCATATCGTGGGTATCTTCTTCTGGGGTTGGGATGAGGTGCAGGGCTTTAAGCTCTCAGGTCAACCTGCTGCCCTGGCGGTACTCAATAAATGGTATACCTCGCCGCAATCCTAGTCCGGAGGGGGCGGCCAGCACAAGAGGTGGTGTGTTGCGGATGCGGGCGGCAAAAAACTTGCATATTGCGATGGTTTAGAGTCTAATTAGTAGAGTCTTACGTAATAGAGGAAGGTATGGTTTTTAAATTTAAGTCATTGCAAGGAATTTACAAGTAAGGAGAAAAGAGAGATGAATACTCCTGATCCACGCATGCAAGGGTATAATCAGCCGACGGAACCGGTTCCTCCCCCTGATGGGCGACCGTATGTAGCAGGCAACAATGTTGTCAGATCGTCCAATACTGGTGGTGCGTACTCGCAGAGCCAGCGCGAAGACTACGTAGACCCCATGGGCAACCGGGTCGAGAGTAGTGTGCAAGTCTATGAAGATAGAAATCAGAGCCGTGCCAATATCCGTTACTGGATTACGACGGTCACCTACTTTATTTTAGGTGTGCTGGAAGTCATATTGGCGCTGCGCCTGATCTTCCGTCTGCTGGGGGCGAACCAGGATAACGGCTTCATAACGTTCCTGTACAATTTGAGCCATGTGTTTGTGGGGCCCTTTAACGGCATTTTCAACGATCAGGCGTTGGGAAGAAGTGTTTTTGAATTATCAACACTGATCGCTATGCTTGTGTATGCGTTGATAGCGTGGGGCATTGTATCATTTGGTAGAGTGATGTTTGCTCCTGTGCAGTCAGGTCACCAGAGCATTACGACCAATCGCCGCGGCCGTTTGTAAAGCTACCTGTCGAAAGACGCTGGTGGAGATTGAGAGCGGTGGTGGAATGAGGAGGGCGGCCTCCAGAGGGCGACCCGTGCGGTCGCCCTGTTCGGGCCACTGCTGCCACGTTGCACTTTTTCTGTCATTCTCCAATACAGTCCTATGGTCCCCACTCCAAATCCATATTGCTGCCGCCCTTACACGTACGCCTTCTCTTCCCCTCAAATAATCTATTCCTAAAAGTGGAAGCTCTAACCCTGCCTTTACGCGTCAGATCGTTCACTGAAGCCAGGGGAACAGGACGCGGGCGACCATAAAGGCCCGCCCCTACGGAATCCTGGGGCCGATCATAAGTTTTAACAAAATAACCTGGATACCGGACCATCCACGGAGGGCCGATAAATCGGCCATGTGCACGATAAATCGGCACCTACTGGTGGCTGGATGATTTTGGTAACCTGCATAAGCGGCGGCGGGTGCAGTGAACCGGCTCCTACGGCCGTGTGATTGGGTTGCTTACTAACAATTCATATATCGTAATACAGGGCTTTGTTGGCAAAGAATCTCTTCTATGTGATACAGTTCTGATGGTTGACATATTGGGTACACAGACAGCACGATTGGTTCTTTTCAACGGGCCGCGCTCTTATGAGCGATCAACGGGCAGGCCGCGCTGTTTTGAGCTTTTGAGGATAAGGGAGTCGAAGAGAGATGATAACGCCGGTGACAAAGCAGGTATACCAGGTAAAACCGGGGGCCGTGCATCCTTTGGGTGCGGTGCCTGACGAACAGGGGGTAAACTTTGCGCTCTTTTCGGAGCACGCGACCTCTGTTGAACTCCTCTTGTTCGCTGAGCATAACAATCCTGAGCCTGTGCAGACTATTCTATTGGACCCGGTGATAAACCGGACCTTCCATTTCTGGCATGTGTATGTTATGGGAGTGAAACCCGGCATGCACTTTGCCTATCGTCTCGATGGTCCACAGGATGTACACGAGACGGGAAATCGCTTTAACAGGCACAAGGTCGTGATTGATCCGTACGCGCGTGGCATCACTACCGCGCTGTGGAGTCGCGCAGGAGCTTGTACAGCGGATGACAATGTAAGCACTGCGATGCGCGGCGCGATTATAGACACCTCGGTATTTGATTGGGAGGGCGATCAGCCTCTTCACAGGCCGATGAGCGAGAGCATCATTTACGAAATGCATGTTGGTGGCTTTACAA
>CATPCK010000232.1 GCA_955652655.1 uncultured Ktedonobacteraceae bacterium
CCCCCGGTGACCTGCGCTCCGCATTCCAATAGATGACCGGCGAGCGTTCCTTTTCCCAGGAGTTCACAATTGTCCGCGTCCCAGCCAAACTCAAAGAGCAGCGGACCAAGAACCAGCGACGGATCAGCCACCCGCCCAGTAATCACCACATCAGCCCCCTCTTGCAGAGCCTGGGCGATGCCTTGGGCGCCCAGGTAGGCATTGGCGGAAATGAGAAACGGTTGCAGCGTCTCCAGCTTTTGTCCGGTCTCGAGGATGGGGAAGGCAAGATAGCGCTCAATCTGAGGAAAGATGTCATCCCCCAGCACTGCCGCCAGTTTCAAGGAGGTGAGCCCCAGAGAAAGCGCGAGGTGTTTGGCCACCTGCACCGCGGCCACGGGATTGGCCGCTCCCATATTGGTAATGACCTTGATCTTCTTTTCTGCGCACAGCGGCAGGATTCGACGCATCCGAGAGGACAGCCATTGGTTATATCCCTCCTCAGGATGCCTGGCCTTGTGCTGTTGAGCCAGGGCGATGGTCCGTTCCGCCAAGCATTCAAAGATAATGTACTGAATAGCTCCCTTTTCCATCACTGCCACAGCAGGTTCGATACGATCGCCGCCATACCCTGCCCCGGAGCCGATGCGGATCGTTCTCATCGCTTCTCTCCTTCCTTGCTTCCACTCTCATGACGTGAGGATGCGGAACGAGGAATGCTCCCGTGTCTTTTTCCTCGTGTAAGTCAAGAAAAACCGGTTGTCCACTATCTATTTCCGCCCCTACTTATATCCCTATGATATATGGTAGGGGCATAACCTTGCGATGTTGCCCTGCAGAAACGCTCAAGTCCTGTTCAAAAAAGCCTTGACTGCCGCCATCATTTCGTCATACCGGTCGCGGCGGATGTTGTGACCAGCGCCGGGAATATGCACCACCTCACCATGTTGCCAGAGTTGTGCCGCTTCCTGGGCCGCTTCGGGCGTGACAATCGCACCTAACTGAGGATCGCCTGTAATGAGCAGGATGGGGCACGCGATGCGTGCAATGATCTCACGCCATGGATAGCTGTTAGGTGCTCCTCCACGCTCCAAAACGTCGGTTTGCACCTCGGCTTTCGAGTCGGCCCAGGGAATAACCTCCTCTTCGGCCCAATTGGGATTCAGAGCGAAACCCCTGGCGATGCGCTCCTCACGTGGAAGCGCCTTGAGATCGAAGACCCATTGCCATCTCTGCCGACCTGCTTGCCCCTCATTCGTCTGGAACGGTAGCCTCTCCACGAGAGGCGGGTCTTCGAGCACAATGGCCCGAACCAGGTCAGGATAGTTTGCAGCAACCGTCGCTGCAGTTCGAGCACCCATCGAATGCCCGAACAGATAGGGGTTTTCCAGCCCCAAACGCTCGAATGAGGGCTGCTGCATCGTCGGCCAGGATAGTGGTTGAGAAGCCAGTTGCCATGCCTCCAGAGCGACCGTGACCGCGTGCATCAGTCATGACGACATCATAACTACCTTCCAGTTCGTGAGCCACACGCGACCAGCACAGCCCATTGTCTGTGAAGCCGTGCAACAGGAGGATGGACGGCTTGTTACTGCCGTCGCTGCAGTAATAATGGTTGGTGATGCCATTGGCATACACCTCGCCTTCAAGCCACTCTGCCATGTCGTCTTCCTCTCCTTCCTTGGATGTATTTCCGGCTTGCTACAGGTAGCAAAAGAACGCTCAGAAGCCGTGTCCCTGCGCGACTCGTCCCAGCCAGCGGGCACTTGGCTTGACCGTGCGCGCCTGTGTTTGTCGATCGACCGCGATGAGGCCCATATTCAGGCGATAACCCGAGATCCACTCGAAGCTGTCTAGAGCTGACCAGTAGGTGTAGCCGCGCACGTCGATCCCATCGTGGAGGCAGCTAGCGACGCCGCGCAGCGCTCGCTCGACATAGGCCATTCGCCGCGTGTCGTCAATGGTGGCGACGCCGTTTTCCGTCACGAAGACGGGTCGGCCCGTGACCGCGCTCGTGTTCCGGATCGTCGCTTCGAGCGCCTCCGGCCAGAACTCGTCTCCCCCCTGCGTACGTTCCACGCCCGCTTCTGATCCCAGTGGGCCATCTGGACCAAAGCGCTGGCGGCTGTACGTCTGCACCCCAATAAAATCGTCACCTCGGGTCGCTTCCAGGTAGACATCTTGTAACTCCCGGCGCATGCGTGCGGCCATCTCCTCGCCGCCAGGCCCGGCCTGGATATCCTGCATCGCCATCGTGAGACCGACCTCGCATCTGCCAGGCCCCGCCTTGATGACCTCCACCGCACGCCGGTGCGCCGCCAGGATCGTCGCACGGCCTCGCTCAGCATCGGCGTACATAAACGGGGTGAAGTGCGAGGCATCGCTGCCGACAGCATGTGCGGCTGCCTCAAACCACGACTCTGTGCGAGCAGAGCCCATCACTCCTATCGACTTGATGAGCGGGCCTATGTTGACCTCGTTGAGCGTGCCTGCGAGCGGGATCAGGTCACCCAGGTGCGCAACCGCCCGCTCACAGAAGCGGGCAAACTTCTCCGGTGTGTCCTGTGCCTCCCACCCGCCGGAAGCGGCTAACCAGCGCGGCGTGGTGAAGTGGTGAAACGTGACCATGGGGGTGATCCCATGCTCGTGGCACGTTGCCAGCATGCGCCGGTAATGGTCAAGCTGGGCCAGGGAGAATTCCCCCTCTTCCGGCTCAATGCGCGACCACTCCAAGGAGAAGCGGTAGAGCGTGAAGCCCAGCTCAGCGAATAGGCCGATATCCTCACGATAGCGGTGATAGTGGTCGCAGGCGTCGCCCGACGACTCGACATAGGGGCTGCCAGGCGCATGCTCCAGCACCCAATTGTCGTTGTAGACGTTGCCACCTTCCACTTGGTGCGCTGCACTTGCGATACCCCAGAAAAACGTCGGGGGAAAAGTGATCTCCATGGTGTGCTACCTTTCTAAGAGGGCCAACGGCTTGTGCCTGTGAAGGTCAAGGTAGCCGTGGCCGGGATATCCTGTGATGAGGCACCAATCAGCACCTCGAATGCTCCAGCTTCAGCAACCCAGTCGTAGGCCAGATTATCGTAGTAGGCCAGTGCGTCACGCCTCAGGGAGAGCGCGACTGCCTTGCATTCACCGGACTCCAGTTGCACGCTGGCAAAGGCTTTTTTTATGGAATGCCCACCTGCAGCTATGATCTCCCGCTGCCGGTACTCGGCGACCTGACCGTCGAGTACAGTGGTCTTTATGGTTCGGTCAAATGACCTTCCACCTGTGAACCGTGAGATGGCTCGCCATTGAACACTCCAAGTTTTTTTATTCCTCACGGATGGGCAAGCGTACGTTGGCACGCAGGTAGAGTGGAATGCGCTCCAATGGTGCCTCAGCTACGAGGTGCTGGCCGACCGCAAAGTTCTGCCCGCTCCAGGCATCGCTCCAGCTTGTTCCCACGGGCAGGTAGACCGCTCGACCGCGTGCTCCCTCCGTCAAGACCGGGGCCACCAGCAGGTCTGGGCCGAAGAGAAACTCATCATCAATGCTCGCACACGCCTCATCCCTCGGAAAATCGAAGAACAGCGGGCGCATCGGCGGAATCCCTTTCTCATGGGCCAGGTGCATTTGCTCCAGGATGTATGGGCGCAATCGCTCACGCAGGAAGAGGAGGTCTGTGATGATCGCGTAGGCTTCCTCGCCGAAGGACCAGGCCTCGTTTGGTCCGCCACCACTTATCATGGTTGAGTTCTGTGATGCCACAAGGCGATTGCCGTGCAGTCGGAACAGGGGACAGAAGGTGCTGTACTGGAACCAGCGGATGGGGAGTTCGCGAAAAGCTGGCGACTCGGGGTCGCCGCCGTAGAAGCCTCCGATATCGGTGGTCCACCAGGGAATGCCACTCAGACCCATGTTCAACCCGGCACGGACCTGGGCTTGCAACGCCTCAAAGGTACTGCTGATATCGCCTGACCAGACCGCCGCACCATAGCGCTGGCTCCCTGCCCAGGCAGAACGGCATACATTGAGGATAGCGCTCTCACCAGCCTCGCGCATGCCCTCGTAGAAACCACGCTCATGCAACAAAGAATACGCATTAGCGATGGCCAACCCGTTCCCCAGGTGGAAGCGTAAGTTATCCGGGTCCATGGGGAACATCTCCGGTTCGCACGCATCCAGCCACCAGACCGTGATGCCATAGCGGTAATAATGCTCACGAACCTGCTCCTACATAAACTGGCGTGCCTCAGGATTGGTCGAATCATAATAGTGCAGGTAGACCGGACCTTCAGGGCGGTTATCATTGAAGACCATAAGCGCCGGCAGGCCACGTTCGGTGCGAATGAGCAGGCCGCGTTGCTGCATAATGGGAAAGTTTGCGCTCAAGGGATTGACAGTCGGCCAGATCGAGACCATTAACTTGACTCCCATCTCCTCCAATTCGCGTACCATCCCAGCCGGATCCGGCCAGAGTTCTGGATCGAAGCGCCAATCTCCTTGCAGTGTCCAATGGAAAAAGCCGATGACCATCACCGCAAGCGGCAAGCCCCGCCGTTTGTATTCGCGTGCGACTGAGAGGAGTTCATCCTGGGTGCGATAGCGCAGTTTCGACTGCCAGAAGCCGACTGCCCATGCCGGAAATTCAGGGGCGTGACCCGTGGCATCGGCATAGTGTTCCATAATTTCGGTGGAGGTCGCACCGGCCGTGATCCAGTAATCGAGTTGTGGCGTCGCTTCGGCCACCCACCGCGTGGTGTTGTAGCCCAGTTCGACACGGCCGATCCCCGGGTTGTGCCACAGAAAGCCATAGCCCCGGCTGGAGAACAGGAAGGGAATAGAGACCTCGGTATTGCGTTGGATCAGGTCAACGGTGCAGCCCTTCTGATCCAGTCGTCCATGCTGGTGTTGTCCGAGCCCGTAGAGCCGTTCATCATTGTAAGCACGGAAGCGCACTTCCAGGTGAAAGAGTTCGCTATGCACTGCTTTAAAGGAGCGCGGAGGCAGACGGGTGGCACGGACTGGCGGCTCCTCTGCCAACAGCTCAGTATCGCCGGCCGTGTTGGAAAAACGGATGCTCCCCTCTGGGGAGACGCTGGCGCTAATGGCGCCATTGCGAATGGTGGCACCCTCTGCCCCAATGGTGATCTGTGTCTCCGTCTCAGCAGGAGGAATCAGGACACTCAACAGGTCATCGCGAATCCCCGCACTGATGGTTGAGCGTACGCGTAGACTATCACGTCCCCAGGGCTCGATCTGCACCGTCTCGTGGTTACGTTCCCAGAGTAACCCGTTGTGTTGTTGACGAAATCCTTGCATGAAGCACCCCTCATCAGAAAGAAGTTACGTCTCAGTCGCTGCATCCTCTGATACTCGTCAGCACTCAGTGTATGCTATACGGACTCGCTTCGCAACGTCAGCCATAGTCGGCACGGGTATGAGCCTGATGGTAGAGGAAGATGGCGACGGCATCAGCGACGTGCTCAACCGTCAAGATCAGAAGACCGATGAGACGAAAGCCAAAGTCCGTTCACGGAAAGTATGACGCTGGAAAGCCCATTGCATTGAAAGGTGCATGATGGGTTTGGGGGAAGGGGGTCGAAAAAGGGCAGCAGTAATGTGGCACCTCGTCGGCCTCCCATCCTACCACTACACGATGTACTACTGTCGGCCAGTGGGAAGCGGGAATACCGTAGTTCGGGTGTTTCGGCCCTGGTCGTCGGTGCTTGATAATAACAGGAGGAGGGTTGCTTCTCTGAAATGTTTCATCTTCAGCGAGAAGGTCTTGGAGCTTTTGATACAGTTTTCCCGACGGCTCAAGGAAGAGGTATAAAATTGGTGACAGAGTACTCGAAACCCGTCGGTTCCGGTGAGTCTATTTATGGAATATGAAATAAATAGCATAATGTGTAAGGAGAGATCTGAGGAAAGACGAGTCGCCACCCTTCACACAGATGTCACCCGGGTGCGCTTGTCAGAAACGTGCTCTGTGCCTGCTCAGCAGAAGCGTGCAGGAAGTTGTAAATACGTGCCCTCTCAAAACGTTGTCCTCTCCTCGTTTTTAAGAACGGATGTGCGAAGTAGCCAGTACAGGCAGAGGACAACATCCGGCAGTGTATCGAGGATGTCTACCATACCAAACGCTTGCATTCGAGTTTCGCCTATCTTCCACTTACAGAATTTGAGGTGGCATATAGCTCAGCGAGGGGAACTTCCCTATGACCCTTGTCCGCTCACAAGGGGGCACTCCACGCCGCACCTTCCTTCGGCCAGGAAGCTGAAGCGCCTGAGTGTGGGACTGAGATAACGATCGACGCCGTAGTAGAGGCCAGCGGATGAGAGGAATAATGCGACAAAGACGAGCACATAGATCAGAGCCGCGCCAATATCGGTGGAACCTGGGATATATGGTCCACCAAAGCCTTGAGCCGTCGTCCAGATGACCAGGGCAAGGAGCACTCCGACAACTTCAGTCAGATGACTGAAGATACCGAAAATCAAGCCAATTGCGATCGCCGTCTCAGCACTCGCGACGAGGTAGGCAAAGACCTGCGGGTCTCCCTTGACGATGTTGATCCAGAGGGTGATCCATGCCTGGACAAAGCCAGGGTCCCCCGCCAGATTCCCGGTCAAGTAGTGCGTAAAGTTGTCAGCGAAGCCAGGTTGCCACTTGAAGGAGGCATCGATCGCCCAGACCAGACCAAAGACGATACGTAAGATACCCATCCCACGCAGCCGCCAGGATACTACATTCGTGCTCATATACATCTCCTTCTAAATGGTCCACCTCATCTCATGTATGCTGAGGGTGAGGCAAAAAAGAAGGGAACGAGCCTGATTCCATGCTCATTCCCTTTCTTCGTGAGGGGTAGCATTGCTTATGAGAGGGCCTGGTTATTGAACGATCAAAGTTCCCACCATGTAGCCCTTCGTCGACATGGAGCCTTCAAAACCACTCGAGCCTTGGCCGCAGGGATCAAAGCATTGGAACAGGTACGTGCCAGCTTTGCCGGTGTGGAAGGTGAAGGTGATCGTGTCGGATGTGGCGCCGTTTTTTGCATCACCAGGAAGCGGGACGTTGATATTCAGTTGCGAAATGGTGAAGGTGTGTGCTATTTTATCTGGCGCGAGAGAGGAATAGGGCTGCCCATCAGCATACGCCAGGCCACCGACGACCCCCTGTGCGCTCGCGAAGGGAGCATTCTTTGGCAGAAGGGTATCGCCAAGATCGGAGTCCTTAATGGTGACCGTCACAAGGCTGTTTGCCGGAACAACGAGTTCCGACGGTCTATAGGCAGGCCAGTCTTTCTTCATGCCGGGCTGATTGATGATGATGTTGAGGCTGGCTTGCACATGTTTGGGTGGGATGGCAGCTGCCGTCTGTGTGGTCGTGTGTCGACCAAAGGTAGCGGAAAGAGCGAAAGAGACGCTTGAGATGAGCGCTACGCAGAAAAGGATGCCAAGGAAGAGTCCTACGTTTATGAATACCGATGACTTCTTCCCTTGACTGTGAGGGATGGTTCTTTGTGTTTGCAACATGATCTTGTTCCTTTTTCAGGGTGTGAGCCTTTTGGGGTCACCCGCGGTCGTATTCCTGGCTCCTCATCAAATCGACAGAGGGGCTATTCAGTGGCAGTATGAGAGAGCGCCGAAGGAGGGGTCACCATATTATCGTACACCTCCAACAGGTTCACGGCTCTGTGCAAATGGCCCCTGTTCACGTGTCTCCAACTGCGCACGCATCTGCTCAAAGGTTGCGGCATCAATTTCGCCACGGGCGTACCGTTGGCGTAAAGTCTCCATCGCCGATGGTGTTGGTGGTTGTAGCGTCGCGTTCGTACTCTGTCTGTTGAA
>CATPCK010000233.1 GCA_955652655.1 uncultured Ktedonobacteraceae bacterium
AAAGGTATACCTGGAAGGTACCGCTTTCTCCTATGATCATGATTTTTCTGGTTTGCTGTATGTTCTTTTCACCACGCTTGAGAATGCTACAACGATACCATTAAGGTTCGATAAGCGTCAAGGGGTGAAGTAACAGTTTTATTATCCCATCCATGGCTAAATTGCCCATTAACTTCTTGCTTTGACACCCAGCCCAGGCGCGTCTGGCAGCACCAGTTTCCCTTTTTCGACGGTGACGCCTGTGTAGGGGTCATCATTGATGAGCAAATGTCCATCAAGATCAGCATAATCAACGAGAGGAGTCAGGTGTGCGGCGGCCGTAATTGCCAGCGAGCTTTCGATCATGCAACCAATCATGACGAGCAAGTTATGCGCGCGAGCCACGTGAATCATTTTCAAGGCGTGGCCAATGCCACCGCACTTCATAAGCTTGATGTTGATACCATCGACATGTCCGCTGATCCTGGGAATATCTTCTACAGTGACGCAACTCTCATCCGCGATAATGGGGATGGATACATTGTCCCGTATCAGCTTAAGGCCTGCCAGGTCATGGGCGGCAATAGGTTGTTCAACAAACTCGATGTTATAGGGAGCCAGGGCATTGATATTCTTGATAGCCTCTTTCGGTGTCCAACCCGCGTTGGCATCGACCCGTATGATAGCTGATGATACGTCGCGAATGGCTTTGATGATATCGATATCATGCCTGGTGCCAACCTTCACCTTGAGAATGGGATAATCACGCGCGAGCAGGGCTTTCTTCGCCATATTCACGGGTGTATCGAGTCCCAGGGTGAAGGAAGTGTGCGCCGCGTGAGCTGGATTGAGCCCAAGGAGCTTGTAGAGCGGGATGTTCAGTATTTTGCCAACGATGTCGTAGAGGGCCATATCGACAGCAGCCTTGGCCGCTGGATTGAGCCGGATAATTTTGTCCAGGCGCTCCATAATGTCTTCGAGCGTGAAAGGATCATTGCCAAGGTTGCCCGCGAAGAGTGCGACACAGGCCAGCACCGTCTCCTGCGTCTCTCCGTAATACTCATCGGGAGCGGCTTCACCGTAGCCTATATGCTCGTTATTATTTATTTGCACAATGACATTTGGTGACGTATGTTGTACGCCTCGCGAGATGCGAAATGGCACGGTTAACGTCAGGTCAATAGGTTTTGCGTCAATATGCATCATGGCTTCTTTCCACTACATTACCTTGCAAGAATTTTATAGCAGTTGCCCGGTGAGGTGTATCTCTCACTGTGCATGCCATGCTGTCAACAAAAAAACAATTGAATGTCTGAAAAAATGGAGTTGAATATATTTCAGCTTCTACTATGCTCTATTATAGAGCACCCTTAACTAAAGGTAAATATGTTGGAGTTGGGGGAACACGCGAAAAGCCTTACAAAAGGGAGCTATAATTGTCGGGCAGACCTGGGAAGTGGTAAACTAAGAATGGAAAAGTCTGAAAAGATTGTATATCCTCAATGCAGAGTAGTGTCCAGAAAGCGAGCGAAGGTGATAGCGGATAAAATATATGCGGCGTTCGAAGAGGCGAGCCAGCGCAATACACGCCCACGGAAACTCATCGCGGAGCGACTGGTGGAGCTTGCTGAAAACGGAACCGATTTTACCATTGATGATCTCTGGCAAGCATTACGAGAAGGAGAGCCACACCTGGGACGGGCAACGGTCTATCGTTCGGTGGAGATGCTAGTCAACGCGGGTCTGCTCGATCGTATTGAATTTGCCGATGGCAGCCATCACTATCGAGTTTGTGGCGCCAATCATCATCATCATCTGACCTGTATATGCTGTCACCGCGTTGTGGAAGTAGATATATGTCTTCCTGTTGATCAGTTCGCAGCTATTGGTAACCAGACGAACTTTGACATTGAAGGCCACTCGCTTACTCTCTTTGGTCGCTGCGGGGATTGTCGTTCTGGGAAGGTGCTCACAGGTACTTTAGAACGAGAGACTTCAGCGTAGGTGGCAATTGCGGCGGAAGGCTGCGTTAGCGTTCCACCATCAGCAATTCTTGCTCAATGTGTGAGCGTATTTGGTCTCGCACGCGGCGATATATTTCCAGCTGTTCTTCTTCGCTCCCGGTGGCCTTCGAAGGGTCTTCAAAGGACCAGTGCCGGCGATGGACGGTGCCAGGGAAGATGGGGCATGACTCTGCCGCTGTGTCGCAGACGGTAATGATATCATCAAATGGCTCGTTCACGTAGCGATCGAGCGTTTTCGATTGTTGCCTGGAGATATCAATACCAAGCTCAGCCATAGCTTTGATTGCTAAAGGACGTACCAGCGTCGCTTCAGTGCCCGCACTGAAAGCCTCAAATCGATCTCCTCCAAGATGCCGCAGCAATCCTTCAGCCATCTGTGAACGGGCCGAATTATGCGTGCATATAAAAAGAACTCGATGCGCCATCTTCCTGTACCTTTCTTGCCTTTCAGCAGTTCCCGCTATCTTTTATCAGTTTTGCGTCTTTTTGGAGACATGCCCGTCTCTCTATCTACAAGGAATAATACCACGTATGGCGCGAGGTATTCCCGAATACCGTTCAATAAAAGAGAATGAGATGTCACCATTTAGAACTGACGGTACAACCTTACCGAATAAAACATATGGTAAAATGATCGCATGACATCCAGAGCAGACCTCCTTCAGGATATCTTGTACAATGGTAACAGACATCCATACAACAGAGCAGCACTTGTCCCTTGAATAGTGTGTTTCCAAAGAAGGTAGACATGACAAAGACAACACTTCCACCACTCAGCCAGGCCGAACGCGAGCAACTCTGGCCCGCTTTGCCGTTGGAGGAGTGGCAGGATACATACCGCACAGTACATATGTGGATGCAGATCGTCGGCAAGGTCAAGCTCGAACTTCATCCCTACATCAACCACTGGTGGCAGACAGCGCTCTATATCACAGCGCGCGGCATGACCACCGGACCTATCCCCTCCGGGAGAACTACCTTTGAGATCACTTTTGACTTCATCGACCACCAGCTCTTTCTCTTCACCAGCCAGGGCGTCATGCGTGCCATGCCTCTCATCCCGCGCTCCGTGGCCGATTTCTATCATGAATTTATGGCGCTGTTACATGCTCAGAACATTGAAGTGATGATCAACACGCTACCCAGCGAGGTCACCGACCCTATCCCATGCGATGTCAATTATCATGACGCCTACTACGACGCGGCCTCTGTCAATCGCTTCTGGCGCATTTTGGTACAGGTTGACCGTGTCTTCAAAGAATTTCGCTCAGATTTTATCGGGAAGAATAGCCCGGTCCATTTTTTCTGGGGGGCCTTTGATCTGGCGGTCACGCGTGTCTCAGGGCGGCGCGCTCCTGAACGCAAGGGCGCGGATACCATTACACGCGAAGGCTACTCGCACGAAGTGATCAGTTGTGGCTTCTGGCCTGGTGGCGGCAAGATCAACGGCCCCGCCTTTTATGCCTATGCCGCCCCTGAACCTGAT
>CATPCK010000234.1 GCA_955652655.1 uncultured Ktedonobacteraceae bacterium
ATGTGGATGCCAACTCGACCGGGATACCAACGCCGCGAAGAATATACTCAAAAAACATGCTGGGGCAGGAAGTGTCCCACAGATTCTCCCGCGTGGGGAGTCTGTCGAAGCCCCTGCCTTCTAGGCACGGGGTACTTCACCGTCACCGCCTATCCAGAAGTACTAAAGATTTGGGAAAGTGCGAACAATCCAGTAAACTAGGAATATGACCTGAGTCGGAGCATTGGAAGTGCACTGACGAGAGCATACAGCTATGCGGGCACGAGTGTTCCTGGTGAGCGTCGGCCATCATTGCTATGGACCTTCGCTGCACAAGCACGGTTCGCCAATGCTCACGGCCTTCGGAAAAGGCCACGGTCAGCCGTTCCCTGTTCGCTGCCCGCACGTCCGCCTGCACTGTAAGTCATAGTATGTCTTGGTAACTCATGGTGTTCCAATTCTTATTTTACTATTGACAATTGAGCAATTATACATTAAAGTGATAGTACATTATGGATAGGTCCCTTTCAAAAAACCGTGGGGGCGAGGTTTACATGCACGGGGTACACAAGACGCTTTCTCCCGGGACAGTCATACAAGGCCGCTACTTTGTCATCGATTTACTTGGCACGGGCGGTTTTAGCGCCGTGTACCTCGTCCAGGATCCCCAGCGCGACGATAGCTTTTTCGCGCTCAAAGAGGTGGTCGCCTTGGACAAACAGGCAAAGGAGTATTTCGCTCTCGAATGTGCCCTGCTCAAGCGTCTCGTTCACCCGGCTCTTCCCCGAGTCCATGATGTCTTTGATTCTGAAACGCATGACCGCATGTACATGCTCATGGATTACGTCGAAGGTCCAAACCTGGACACCTTGCTCAGCATTCAACCCGAGCGGCGCTTTTCGTTACCCGTGAGCACGGCCATGCTCGCTCCCATCGCGGATGCCCTGGCGTACCTGCATCGACAAGATCCTCCGGTCGTTCACCGGGATATCAAACCGACCAACATTATCGTGCCCGTCGTAGGGAGCAAAACCATCCTGGTAGATTTCGGCATCGCCAAAGAGTTTGAATCGCAGGGAACGACCAATGCTACGCGCCACGCAACTCCTGGGTACGGAGCGCCCGAGCATTATGCGGGGGGGACCAGCCCACTCACCGACATCTATGGGCTGGGGGCAACGATCTATACCTTACTGACCGGGGTCGTTCCACCCGATGCTCTTGAGAGATTGATGCGGCTCGGTAACGCACAACCTGACCCGTTAACACCCGTCAGCGAGCTTGTACCCTCTATCCCATTGCATATGTCCAGAACCATCGAGCGAGCGATGGCGTTAAATATGACGCAGCGCTACGCCACGGTCGAAGCGTTCTGGCAGACCTTCCAGGAAGAGCCGGGGCACAAGCGCATCTCTGAAGCGCTTGACTCAATCGTCGGCTCACCTTCCACCCCTGACGTTTCTACCAGGAGGGGGAAAACATCCACAACTCCCGAAGTCTCGGCAAGGGGAGGCGCACCCCCCTCTCGGCCGCAGCACGTGCAGGCCGGCAGAGGATCGAGGAAGCGCTTCCTGCTGCCTATGTTTCTTTTACTGCTGGTGATGGCAGTCATTGGAGCGGGTTTCCTGGGAATGACGAATATGAATACGCTTCGTACGATGCTAACGAGTATCCAGAAGCATGCAGCAAACACATCACCTCCAACCTTACCGCTCCCCACGCTCGCTCCCATTTCGAGTGCGACCGTGGCCGCTACGGTGATTGCCTCGAACTCGACTCACCTGTTCCAATCATATAAGGGGACGCTCCAAGAACTGTCAACGAATGTCCCCTCACAATTGACCCTCACACACATGCTGCAAAACGATGGACTTATTTCCGGCTCCTTCACTTCAACGCTGATGAGGGGCAGTTTCAATGGCTACCTCAACAGCTCGAGACATATCTTCTTCACCGTGACGAATCCCAGCGGGGGAGCGCCGCTCTATTTCCAGGGGTCGGTCCAAGCGGCTGGCAATCTGGAGGGATCATTTTGTGCGATCGATCAAAACAACGCGTGTATCCCCGGGGCCGCCTTTGGCGTGTGGAATGTTGTGCCCATCAGATAGCAACGTGTGCGGAGCATTGCCTGTTCTGTTCTCACCGTTTTCCCTGAGTGCTCCCCGGCCTGAAGCTCTGTCTTTTCCCCACATGAGCCAATGTGGTAGAAGAGGGAGATGAGAACACAAGATGCATTCCCAGTGCCGGAGCGCGTCTGCCCAACATCGGGGTGAAGCCACACAAGGGCCTCTCTTCCTCCTCAGAGGAGGGAGATGAGAAGCGCGGAAGCATCGTCCTGAACCCCAGCTGCTTTAGCTTCTGCGCCGTAAGCCCCCTGGCCTTCAGACAGGGGATAGAAGGCGCTCTCACAAACGATAGATACGCTTGACATATCTATCGTTTGTGAGATATCATTCCTGTATGAAATATGAATTGAAAACAAATAACAACATAGCGTATAACTGTCATTATCATGTGGTATTTTGTCCCAAATATCGGCGCAAGGTGCTGGTGAACGGAGTAGATGAACGCTTGAAAACGATCCTCATGGAAACCATCGAGAAATGGGGTCAGGAACTGGTGGAAATAGAGGTCATGCCCGATCACGTGCATTTACTGGTTGGCTGTGATCCCCAGTTTGGCATCCATCGACTCGTGAAATACCTCAAGGGAACCAGCAGCCGCTATCTTCGTGAAGAGTTTCCGCACTTAAAGCGCCGTTTGCCAAGTCTCTGGACCAACTCGTATTTTTGCGCGACGACCGGGGGCGTGACCCTGGAAACACTGAAACGCTACGTGGAGGGACAGAAAAACCGATGAGAAAAGCGTACAAATTTCGGCTGTATCCCAACAAGCAGCAAGAGGAAAAACTCTTCTGGACGCTGAATAGATGCCGAGAGTTATACAACGCCGCGCTCTCCGAACGCAAAGACGCGTATCGCATGGCTGGGAAATCGATCAGTTACTATGAACAGAAGCGCGATTTACCAGAGATCAAAGAGATCAGGCCAGAATATAACGACATCTACTCGCAAGTATTACAGGATGTGCTCTTGCGGCTGAAGCGAGCTTTTGATAACTTCTTCCGACGTGTGAACGAAGGCCAGACCCCCGGGTATCCGCGATTTCAGGGACGCAATGGCTATGATAGCTTTACCTACCCCCAATCAGGTATTGCTCTGAAGGAGAAGAAGATTACCCTCTCCAAAATTGGAACACTTCGAGTCAAAGTCCATCGCAAAGTAGAGGGAACCATCAAGACCTGTACCATTAAGCACGAAGCGGGGCAGTGGTATGTAATCCTCTCCTGTGAGATGAAACAGCCTGAACCGTTGCCGGTGAGCTATGAAGATGTGGGCATAGACCTGGGCATTACTCACTTCGCAGCGCTTTCCAACGGTGAGTTTCTTGAATCGCCGCGCCACTACCGGCAGGCAGAGAAGAAGCTCAAGAAGCTGCAAGAGGCTTTGTCTCGTAAGAAGCGGGGTTCACATCGCAGAGCCAGGGCCGTCAAAGCAGTGGCGAAGGCGCATCGCAAGGTACGCAATCAACGCCGCGATTTTGCGCATAAGGCAACGCGCAAGCTGGTCAATCGCTATCAAGTGATTGTGCTAGAGGAACTCCAGACCAAGAATCTAGTCAAGCGACCCAAGCCCAAACAGGATGAAGAAACCGGGCACTACTTACCTAATGGATCCGCTGCAAAGGGCGGATTAAATAAGAGCATCAGTGATGCAGGTTGGGGCATGTTCACAGAAATGCTACAAGTCAAGGCTGCGAGTGCCGGGCGTGCGGTTGCGTTCGTGAACCCCAAGTACACCTCACAGATTTGCTCCAAGTGCGGCGTAATCAGCCCTAAAACTCTGGAGGAACGTTGGCATTCGTGCGCATGTGGATGCCAACTCGACCGGGATACCAACGCCGCGAAGAATATACTCAAAAAACATGCTGGGGCAGGAAGTGTCCCACAGATTCTCCCGCGTGGGGAGTCTGTC
>CATPCK010000235.1 GCA_955652655.1 uncultured Ktedonobacteraceae bacterium
CAAAAAATCATTGCGAAGCGCGCAGCGCTGAGGAATCAGCAAAACATGCACTGCAAAGGCTTCAATACCCGCTACCGCTCTCGAAAGTTGCAGCGATACCCCTGTATCCTTTGCTGAATGAAGCCTCTTTGAGGTCTCAAAAGCACCCGAGAAATACATCCTCCGCTTGACCCTTAATAGACGAATAGGATATAGTGAGACAAACCGGGTGCTGACTACAAACAGTCCCTCCACCACGACACTATATTCAGGTGAAAAACATGACAACCAGGCAAAGCAAAAGCATCCACCTTGGCTTACTTCTCCATCATCACCAGCCGGTCGGCAACTTCCCCTGGGTCTTCCAGCAGGTCTACGAGGAATCCTATTTACCCATGATCGAGGCATTGGAACGACACCCTGAAGTACGTCTCTCATTACATTATACCGGGTCGCTCCTTGATTGGATGGAAGAAGCGCAGCCCGCGTTTCTGCAACGCCTTGCGCGACTAGTGAAGCGCCAACAGGTGGAGATAGTGAGCGGTGGCTACTATGAACCTATCCTCCCCTCTATTCCAGATAGAGACAAAGTCGCACAAATTCGTCTTCTTACCGAACGCATCCAGCACGACTTCGCCACAAGGGCAACCGGCATGTGGATTGCTGAACGCGTCTGGGAGCCTGGTTTACCGGAGTTTTTGAGAGAAGCTGAGATAGACTGGACAATCCTCGACGATGTGCATTTTAAGAATGTTGGTTTAGAGGACCACGATCTCTTTGGCTACTACGCCACTGAGGACCAGAGTAGCACCCTCAAGGTGTACGCAACCAGTAAATCCTTGCGCTACACCATTCCCTGGCGTCCTGTTAGAGAGACTATTGAAAATTTGTTTTCCCTGACAACCCCTGATGGAAGGCGCATCGCCGTCATGGGAGACGATGGTGAAAAGTTTGGTAGTTGGCCAGATACCGGGCCATATTGTTGGGGCTTAGACAGAAAATCGGGATGGATCGAAGAGTTTTTCACTGCGCTTGAGCAAAACACCGACTGGTTGCACACTACTCCCCTGGGAGAATATGCACGCAACTATCCCGCGTTAGGCCGTATTTACATTCCCACGTCCTCCTATATCGAAATGACCGAGTGGGCGCTGCCACCACGGAAGTCGTACACCTTCGGCAAACTCTTGCACCGCTTAGAAGAGGAGAAACGCGACGATATCCTGCAATTCATGCGCGGTGGCTTCTGGCGCAACTTCCTGGTGCGCTATCATGAGATAAACAACCAGCATAAAAAAATGTTGCGTGTCCATCATAACGTGTATGATGCGGGAGCTACACCCGAGACAGGCATTATTCAATTGTGGAAGGCACAGGCCAACGACACCTACTGGCATGGCCTCTTCGGCGGTATCTATATGGGGCATGTGCGTTCAGCCATCTACCACCACATCATTAAAGCAGAAATTGCCGCCGACCGCTCTCGTTTCGGAGCCACACACTGGCAACGCTACGAGTTCACCGATTTTGATCGTGACAGCCAGGACGAACTGATCGTCGAAAGCGACCAGCAAAACCTCTATGTCGATCCACAGCGTGGAGGCACACTCTTTGAGTGGGATATGCGCAGGAGCATGCATAACCTGCTCTCCGTCATGACGCGCCATGAGGAAAGTTATCATGAAACCCTGCGTCAATTTGAGCAGGAACGCCGGCAGCAGGAAGCATACGTCGCACATCAAATGAACTCACAACGAGGACAAATGCTGGCAAGTGATGGGCCGATCTCACCCCATACCACCGTTCGTACGAAAGAGGCAAACCTCGACAGGTACCTCGTCATTGACCCGTATCGGCGCTATAGCCTGATTGACCATTTCCTTGCTCCCGGCATCACCTTAGAGCATTTCGCGCAGGTGCGCTATGAAGAGCAGGGAAATTTTGTCCAACTTCCCTATGAGACTACGGTAAAACAAGATGCCAGTGGTATCGCTATCACCTTGGCACGCGATGGACAGGTTAAACGTCCCGGAGCGCTCGGACCTCTCCCGGTCCACCTACAGAAAACGCTTTTCGTGCCGTTAGGCGAAGAGAATTTGATCGTGCGCTACACTATCCACAACAAAGGGCAATCACGTCTCCAGACGCGCCTTGCTTGCGAGTGGAATGTTCATTTATTGGGCGGAGGCGGTAACGATCAGGCATATTATCGTGTCGAGGGGCACAAGCTCGAGAACGGCCAGTTCGATAGTACAGGTGAGGTCCCACAGGTCCAACAATTTCATATCGGCAATAGCTGGATAGAGCAGGACATCGGGTTCTCCCTGGATGAGCCAGCGACACTCTGGCGATTTTCCATTGAAACGGTAACCGGTTCGGAAGCTGGCTTCGAGCGCAACCACCAGGGAAGCTGTCTTACCCTCCTCTGGCCCCTGCTGCTCGAAGCCAATCAAAGTTGGAGCGTAACGATTACCTGCACCGGAACCAGCGCAACATAAAAAGGATGGTAACAAATGAGACATGTGCTTGCACTGCAAAACTATTGGGATGACCCACCAGGCTACCTCGGTGAAATTATGGAAGAATTAGGCATCCCTTACGACACCGTCAAAGTTGATGAAGCGCCTATGCCAGATCCCACCAGGTACAGCGCGGTCATTTCCTTAGGTGGACCCCAGAACGCGAACGCCCATGAGAAATATCCATACTTGTTACAGGAAAAAGAGCTCTTGCGTTCTATCGTTCAGTTGGATATTCCCTATCTCGGTATCTGCCTGGGAGGCCAGTTGCTCGCCAGTGCCTTGCATGCTCCTGTCACTCGCCATCACACCACCGAGATAGGTTTCTTTGAAGTGCAGTTGACAGCCAAAGGGAAGCATGACCCTCTCTTCCATGGTCTACCAGGTTACCAGCAGGTTATACACTGGCATGAAGACACCTTTGATCTCCCCAGGGGAGCAGTCAGGCTCGCCACCAGCGAGATCACGTCCAATCAGGCATTTCGCGTTGGGCATCGAGTCTACGGGCTGCAATATCATATTGAGCTAACGCCAGCAATGTTCGACATCTGGTTTGGCCAGGAAGACTTGATGCAAAATTTGAGCCAGGCGCTGCCTCCAGGTACAATCGACATGATCAAGCAGGAGCAAGCAAACCTCTACCCGCTCTACCGTGAACATTCGCGCATCCTCTTTGAGAATTTCTTGAAGATCAGCGGATGTTTATAGCAGGCTACGTGCGCAATTTCATGAGTTTTTTTTCGCCCAGGCGCTTTATCCCTTTTCATTACACCTTCATATCTGATATACTTGCTCACAATATAACTCACAATTTTTTTTAGCATCACAACACTCAAATAACATGACGTGTGGGAGTGGGCATTACTAAGGAGCACCCGACGAAGATGTCGCAACATAGAATTAGTCGACGTAATCATATTACTATTGGGGGTAACTCCTCCGAGCTAACACCCTTTACATTCGCACGTCATACGATAGCGTGTGAACGCCATCCCAATCGCAACGAGGATAGCCTCATCACCGATGAGCAAAGTGGTTTAGCTGCGGTTTTCGATGGAGTCGGAGGAAGCGCGGCCGGAGAAATCGCCTCGCAAACAGCCGCTCAAGCTGCACGGAAAAGCTGGAAACACCTTCTGCAGCGCGCACAAAAAGGGCGCCGCGTACAAGGTTTTCTCCAGGATTGTAGTGAGGTCGAACTTTGTACTATCCTCGAACAACTCATCATCGAAGCGGATGAGCAGGTACGTACAGAGGGTGCACATCGAGCCGGGACAAACGACCTCGCGACTACTGTAGCCATTGCTGCACTCTGTCGCCAACCCAAATCAAAAGGCTATACGATGGTCTTTGCTCATGTCGGTGATAGCCGTATCTACTTATTGCGAGCCGACGAGCCTCTTAAACGCCTGACCAGTGATGATGGATTGCTGGCGAAGTTGGTTGAAAACCAGGTAGTCAACGATGCAGACGCGTTTCGCATCGATCAAGCCATGCGCGCCGATCAATTATCGGATACAGAATACAGCTATTTCCGGCTTCGCGGTGGTATTACCCAGGCGCTAGGTGGCCCCCAGCCTCCAACCATTCACACGAACCAGGTCACGATCTACCCTGGTGACCGCATCCTCCTCTGTACTGATGGTATCCATGACAATTTGATAGACGAAGAGATTGAACACATTTTGCGGACTGGGGCACGTACCACTGCCGCGCGGTTACTTATCGAACATTCTATTCGTTGCTCCAACGAAGAACGCAACATCACTATACGCGCAAAACCTGACGATATGAGTGCCGTCGTTATGACCTGCCGCTTCTAATACTGTGAAACACCCCTTTTTTGCTTTCCCAAAAGTACCACTTCATATCATGCGTTTGCATATCCAGCTTTCCGGTATGCTACACTCCTAAAAGGTGCAAGGGCGGCGATCCCTGCGAGGGCGTGCGA
>CATPCK010000236.1 GCA_955652655.1 uncultured Ktedonobacteraceae bacterium
CCAGAGCCATTCCACGGGCCGAACTTGCATAATTATTTGGGCCGTCGCTATCGCAGAAACTCATCTGTGAGGCTGCCTGCCCACCGGGAGACTTTTACAGATTTGGCCCGTGGAATCCTGGGATTTACAATTACATATCTGCTCCGCTCAGAGGGAGAGCGGCGGGCACGACGATCACGAGCGTGCCGTAGAGGATCAAGGCCAGCGCCGCGAATTGGGCGATGCGCGCTCCCAGCGGGAAGCATTTTTCCGCGAAGATCAGGATCGTAAGGAGCGCCATTGCCGCGATGTTCATTATCCCCAGGGGAAAAAGAAGGACGAAGAGCAACAAGTAACTTCCCAGACAATAGATGCCATACTTCAGCCCCATCCGAAGGGAACCGGAGCACCCTTTACCCCAGGAATGGAGGATGAAATCCTGAGGTGCGCGGCATTTCGCCAGACAAACACGCTTGAGGGATGTCAGCTGGTAGATCCCAGCCAGCATGAGGATGCCACCGCCGATCCGGGCCGCGTTCATCATGATCCAGGGAACCTGCTGGGCCAGCTCTGATGCGACGAGAGCGCCGAGATACGCAAGTCCTCCGAAGAGCGTCCAGATCAGCAGGTACGCGCCAACGAAGACCCACGGAGGCGCAAAGGGGTTGTGTTGCGAAAATAGCAAGGATGCGGTAAACTCGATGGTATTCTGAGAACTGAGAGGAACCGATTTCATAGATACCACCAACCCGTTCAAATGGCGCCACTTCCAGGCCGAGATGATTTTACTCTGTGTCCGCTGGTACCTGCGGTATCCGCTCAGCTACCGAGATTTAGAGGAGATGATGCTCGAGCGGGGATTGCATGTCGATCACACCACGATCTACCGCTGGGTATAACACTATGCACCTGAACTTGAGCAACGTTGCCGGTCCTATCTCAAAGCGACGACCGACTCATGGCGGGTCGATGAGACGTACGTGAAAGTGAAAAAGGTGTGGATGTACCTCTATCGTGCTGTAGATTCTCAGGGAAATACCCTGAAATTTCTCTTGAGCCCGAGGCGCGATACGGAAGCGGCCAAATGCTTCTTCTCGAAAGCGCTTGCTGCGTCTCATATCAGAACTCCTCGAGTCATCACCGTTGATAAAAATGCGGCCTATCCAAAGGCTTTCAAGGAACTGAAAGCAGAAGGGATCATACCAGACCCTTGTGAACTGCGGCAGAGTAAGTACCTCAACAACCTTGTCGAGCAAGACCATCGCTTCATCAAACGGCTTGTCAAGCTCGGGATGGGCTTCTTTTCATTCGAGACCGCGTGGCGAACCTTACAAGGATATGAAACGATGAACATGCTCAGAAAAGGTCAGATCCGTGGCGTAGAAAAAAGAGACAGCATGAAGCAGGTGGCATTGATCGCCAGCCTGTTTGGAGTGGCTATCTAAGTTGAACAGGAAAGTGGGACTGCACGCCCACAGTATTCATCTCAGATTTTTGCAACACAACCTTTCATTGAGCAGGCCATCTTTGTTTCTGCTATAATACAGTCATGAAAGTAGTATTTGTTGCCGGTTACGGCCCAATCACCACTGAGACGAAGGAAAGCGCGGCTTTCTATAGAGAGAGCCTTGGCCTCTCTTTCACAGAAGAAGCTGATGGGTACTTCCACACCGAAGATCTCAAAGGGGTCAAGCATTTTGCCCTGTGGCCGCTTTCGCAAGCTGCTCAATCGTGTTTTGGCCTGAAAGAATGGCCAACTCATCTCCCAACTCCCACCTCCTGGCTCGAATTTGACGTAGAAGATGTTGCCGAGGCCTCTGATGAGCTGAAAGCCCAAGGGTACACGCTTTTGATAGCAGCAAGGAAAGAGCCATGGGGTCAAACAGTGACCCGTCTGCTCAGCCCTGAAGGCATTTTGGTTGGCCTGACCTATACGCCCTGGATGCGTGAAAGCGAATCGTAGATCCCTTCCCAGCAGATGCAGGCGAAATGGCCTTATGATGCATGCGTACAAGCGCTGGGAGAACTGCTCTCAGCAGAGAGGAGACCCGTATGCAGAAAGAGCTATACGACGTGGTCGTGGTTGGTGCAGGAATAGTGGGGTGCTCTGTGTCGCATCACCTGGCCAAAGCTGGACTGAAGGTAGCTCTGGTAGACAAAGGAGGTGTGGCAGGGGAAGCATCACAAGCTGCAGCGGGCATGCTCGCTCCTCTCGACGATGAGCCTCCTGATCAAGAGCACCCCTTGCAGCAGTTAGGTATGGCAGCTCTCAGCTATTATGACGGCCTGGATGAGCAGTTGAAGCAAGAGACAGGCATTGATATCGGGCTGGTGAAGGTTCCTACTCTGCGCCCAGCTTTTGACGAGCAGGAGAGCACACGCCTGCAAGCTATCCTTACGCAACAGCAGCAGTTTCTCCCAGGACTTCAGTGGCTGGAGGGGAGCAGAGCACACGAAATCGCACCCTTGCTTTCAGAGACTGTTCAAGGAGCGCTGTTGTCTCCCTATGAGAGGAATGTTCAGGCTGCGCAGATCGCACTGGCCTATGCACAAGGAGCGGTAACTCATGGTGCATCTCTTGTTGAGGGGTGTCCCGTTGGACGGCTCATCCTTCAAGGACAGCGGGCTGTTGGAGTGGAAACCGCGCGAGGTTCCATGCATGCTGGGTCCATCGTCCTGGCAGCAGGGGCGTGGGCCGCACAATGGCATGCGAGCATGCAAACCCCGCCTATTTTCCCAGTAAAAGGTCAGATGATGGCACTGCAAGCTGTGCCCGGCCTTCCGTTGCGCCATACCGTGTACGCCTCCGGTGTGGGTGGGATCGTCCCGAAAGCTGATGGCACGATCTATGTCGGGGCAACGGTAGAGCAGGTGGGATTTGACAAAGCGGTGACAGCCGATGGGATAGCGACACTGCTTACTGCCGTAGCAAAGCTTACCCCAGGTTTGAACAAAGCGCGATTGATACGCATGTGGGCAGGGTTACGTCC
>CATPCK010000237.1 GCA_955652655.1 uncultured Ktedonobacteraceae bacterium
CCGTTTAGCGAGGAGCCGGGGGCGAGATTGTACAGAACAGGGGATGTAGCCCGTTACCTGAACGATGGGACGATGGAGTTTCTGGGAAGGCGCGACCACCAGGTGAAGATGCGGGGGTATCGTATCGAGTTAGGGGAGATCGAGGCGGTCCTGGCACAGCATTCTGGAGTACGGGAGTGTGCCGTGCTGGCACGAGAGGATGTGCCTGGCAACTCGCGCCTGGTGGCGTATGTGGTTCCTCGGCAGGAGCATCTTCTGGGCAATGAACTACAAAGCTCCTTGAAAGAACAGTTGCCGGATTACATGATCCCCTCGGCCTTTGTCTTCCTGAAGACGCTTCCACTGACCCCCAATGGCAAGCTGAATCGTCATGCACTTCCAGCACCTGACGCAACCTCTATCGAGTCAGGCGCGCCATTTGTGGCACCACGTAACTCCATGGAGGAGGTGCTAGCCGGGATATGGGCCGATCTCCTTGGGCTGGTGCACGAGCACATCAGCATATATGAGGACTTCTTTGCCCTTGGCGGCCATTCCTTATTAACTGTGCGCCTGGCTTCCGAGATTGAGAAGCACTTCGAAGTGCGACTTCCTTTGATTGCTATCTTTCAAGGTAGGACGATTGAGGCTCTCGCTGAGGTACTACGTCTGCATACTGATTCCTCAGTGGTGGAGTTGCAGGAGCCAGCATTGGATTTGCAAGCCGAAGCTGTCCTCGACCTGGATAGTTGTCCAGAAGTCCGACCTGGCGAATTGATCACCAGACCCTCACACCTCCTGCTGACAGGGGCGACAGGCTTCCTGGGCTGCTTCTTGCTGAACGAATTGGTGCAGCATACCGCTGCTCAAATCTACTGCCTGATGCGTGCCTCCTCTACGGAGGAAGCACAGCAGCGGCTGCAGCATACACTAGAGGATGCAGGGCTATGGCAACCTGCTTATCGCAGTCGCATTGTGGCCGTCAAAGGTGATTTAGCACAGCCCTTGTTGGGTCTTTCACATAAGCAGTTTGAAGAATTGGCTGAAACACTCGAAGTGATCTATCACAATGGGGCTCTGGTCAATACGCTGTATCCATATCAGGAGTTAAAGGCGCCCAATGTGCTCGGTACCCAGGAAATCTTGCGGCTGGCCACACACGGCAAGGTCAAGCCCCTGCACTATATTTCCACCCTGAGCGTATTCTCTCATACCGCAACGCTTCAGGAGCTACCAATCCTCGAAGACGAAATGCTTGATGAACACGCTCAGCACCTATTGGGCGGCTATGCTCAGAGCAAATGGGTAGCAGAGAAGTTAGTCACTATTGCCCGTTCCCGCGGATTGCCGGTGACAATCTATCGGCCAGGACGCATTAGTGGACATAGTCAGACGGGCGTATGGAGGACGGAGGATCTGATTTGCCGCATGATCAAAGGCTCAATTCAACTGGGCAGCGTGCCTGGCTTGATTGCCGAGGAACGCTTGGAACTGACGCCGGTGGATTACGTAAGTCAAGCGATTGTGACGCTTGCACAGCGTAAGGACTCAGTGGGGCAAGCCTTCCACCTATTCAACCCGGCTACGATTAGCGTAGGAGAACTGATCGATTACGCGAATGCCTTTGGCTACCAGGTACGGCAAGTAGGCTATGATACATGGGTAGATGAGCTGGCAGGCGTTACAGAGGGAGTAACTGACAATGCCCTTGCCCCACTGGCGCCCCTGTTTCCCAAGAAGGAGCGAGTTGGACGGCCGGGTCAAGCGCTACAAAGAGCTTTTGGCAACGGGAATGTGCTGGCCGGGCTGGCTGGCACATCCATCACTTGTCCACCGGCAGACCAAAGGCTGCTCTCTGCTTACTTTTCACACTTGATTCAGAACGGATTTCTGCCTGCACCGCAGTCAGTGAACGAACGTTGAGGCTCCTGCATGGAGAGGTTTTGGAGGTGATTCTATGTCGCGCGTAGTCATAACTGGAATGGGACTGATTACTTCACTGGGCAACGATCTGGCAGCATCATGGGAAGGCATCTATAGAGGAAAATCTGGTATCAGCGAGATCACGACTTTCGACACGAGCCAACATCGTGTCCGCATTGGCGGCCAGGTTAAGAGTTTCGATCCCTCCTTGTACCTGAATTGCAAAGAAATTCGGCGCAATGATCCCTATGAACATCTTGCTTTTGGTGCCTCCATGCAGGCACTTGCTCAGTCTTGTTTAAAGATTACCGAAGAGAATGCTGAAGATATTGGCGTCTGCATTGGCAGCGGAATCGGCGGAGCAGTGACAGTGCATGAGCAGTTTCGCATTCTCTATGAAAAGGGGCCAGAGCGCATCAGTCCATTTTTCGTCAGTATGATGATCGCGGACGGGGCGCCAGGTATCGTCTCGATACTGACGGGGGCAAAAGGGCCGAACTGGGCTGCCGTCTCTTCATGCACGACCAGCGGCAATACAATTGGAGAAGCCTGGGAAATGATTCGCCGGGGGGATGCAAAGGCGATGATCGCTGGTGGCGCTGAGAAATCTATTACTCCAATTTGTATAGCCGCTTTTGATAATATGCACGCACTCTCACGCTCTAATGAGGACCCGCAGAGAGCTTGCCGTCCCTTTGATGCGACTCGTAACGGCTTTGTAATGGGGGAAGGAGCGGGCATGCTCATTCTGGAAGACCTGGAGTTCGCTAAGGCGCGTGGAGCAAGAATCCTTGCTGAGATGGTGGGCTATGCGTCAACAGCGGAGGCGTATCATGTGACTGAGTTATCACCCGGAGGTGAGGGTTTGGTGCGGGCCATGCGCCGCGCCTTAAGCAAGGCAGGGTTACGTCCAGAGCAGATAGATTATATTAACGCACACGGCACCTCTACTCCACTTAACGACCGTACCGAGACGCAAGCTATCAAGACCTGTTTTGGAGCTCACGCGTATCGCCTGGCAGTCAGTTCCAGCAAGTCAATGATCGGGCATACGATGGGGGCGGCAGGAGCGGTCGAAGCTGTGATCTCGATTATGGCAACCCTCACGGGGATCATCCCGCCGACAATCAATTTGCATCAGCGCGACCCCGAGTGCGATCTTGACTATGTGCCAAATGAAGCCCGCAGGTCGACAGTGAATATCGCTATGTCAAACTCGATGGGGTTTGGCGGTCACAATACTTGCCTTATTTTCAAGCAATATGAGGAGTAAATAGAAGTGTATTACTCTCAGAGGCCGCTGGTTTGTCAAGCATGAGGGGAATAAGGTTGTTCTCATCACGTCTGGAAGACGATGATCTGGTTCTCAGAGCACATCAAATCAGCTAACGTTCCAATAGTACTCCTATCCCGAGATCCTGTGCCGCTTGATAGACATAGG
>CATPCK010000238.1 GCA_955652655.1 uncultured Ktedonobacteraceae bacterium
ATTAAAGAAATTGGGACCTTCCGTATCGTTTAACTCATGGCCGTCGACCCTGCTCACGCCGTGGATGCCGCGACCTTGCAGTCCCTGAAGAGTAGCGCACTCGCCAACTGGTTAACTGAACAGCAGGCACTTCCCGGTACAGTGATTACACCGGTTGATCAGAACAAGCTGCTCGATACTCTGAACATGCCTCCCGATCTCCCATTGGGCGCGCCTGGCGGTGGCTCACCCGGAGGGGCCCCCGGTGGTATCCCGGGTGGCGCACCTGGAGGGATCCCTGGCGGCGGTAACCCCGCACAGCCGTAACAAAACCTGAGACACCGTAGGAACGCAGTGACGAACGGTATCGTTCGTCACTGCGTTCCTACCAAGGACCTGATTTTTAATGACCATAATCGCACCTGCTACAACTCAATCAGCAACAACGGAACCCATTCAACAACTCCTGGAAACCGTCTCCCTGTATGTACATATCCCCTTTTGCCATACACGCTGTCACTATTGCGATTTCAATACCTATGCCGGTATGCTTCCGCTTAGAGAGCCATATGTACGTGCCCTGCTCACCGAGATCGGCATGGCTGGAGCATTGACAAAGTTACCAGGTGGGAAACCACGCCGCTCTCGCACCATCTTTTTTGGCGGTGGTACCCCCAGCCTGCTCAGCGTCTCTCAGGTTAGTCGCATCCTGGACGCCTGTTACAACAATTTCGCCGTCGATGCAGATGCCGAGATTACCCTGGAAGCCAACCCGGGCACTTTGAGCCGTGATCAGTTGGTGGGATTGCGCGCGGCTGGCGTCAATCGACTGAGTATGGGTGCCCAGAGCTTTGACGCAGAGTTACTGAAAACCCTCGGTCGTATCCATTCGCCCAAAGAAATCACGCAAGCGGTACACGATGCACAAGCAGCGGGCTTCACTTCCATCAATGTCGATTTTATGTTCGGCTTGCCCGGGCAGACCATGCGCCAATGGCGCGAAACCATTGATCGCGCCCTGGATTTGCATATCGAACATCTCTCGCTCTACTCCTTGATCATCGAAGAAGGCACACCTTTTTATACCTGGACACACGAAGGGCGTATTACCCCGGGCGATGAAGACCTGTGCGCGGATATGTATGAATATGCGGATGAACGCCTGCAGGCTGCCGGCTATGTGAATTATGAAATCTCTAACTGGTCGCTTCCCGGCTTCCAATCTCGCCATAATTTGACCTACTGGCACAATCTCCCATACATCGGCATGGGAGCCGGTGCCTACTCAAGCTTTGGCGGAAGGCGCTTTTCCGACGAACGCGACCCTGCCGAATATATCCGCAAGCTCAAGGCACAACAATGGCCAGAGGTCGAAAGCGAAACGGTAGACAATGCACAGGCAATGTCGGAGACTGCCTTCCTGGCCCTCCGTACCGCTCAGGGCCTGCATTTGCCCACCTTTGAACAGCGTTTTGCTCTACCATTCGCTCAGTTTGTTGGCGATCGTCTGCAAATGGTCGAGGAGGCAGGGCTGTTAGAGCGCGAACCTGAATGGCTGCGCCTGAGCAAGCGGGGACGCCTCCTTGGGAACGAAGTGTTTCTACGATTACTGCCCGACTAACGCATCAAAAGGATAGACATGTGGAGTCAACATCTCAAATGAGCAGACCATGGAATGTATATGATATACTCTCCGACACTCAATTTAAGCTGTACGCACAAGCAGGTATAGAAGCAATCCATGCGCAGCTCCTCCATAACCGTGGTATCACAACGCCTGGCGCCATGCGGTCTTTCCTCGATGCCCTCTATGATCAGACTCCTGATCCGCTCACGCTGATTGATATGAGCGAAGCGCTCAAACGCATACAGCGCGCACTTGCTCAACAGGAGCATATAACGGTTTATGGTGATTACGATGCCGATGGTGTCACATCCTCCGCTCTGCTCACTCGCGCCTTGAGAACGCTCAAGAGCCCGGAAGCTATTCTCGACGTTCATATCCCCAGCCGCTTGCACGATGGCTGCGGCCTTAATCTCAAAGCCATAGACCTGCTCAAAAGCAGGGGTACATCTTTGATTATCACCACTGATTGTGGCAGTTCTGATGTTGAACAGGTGGCATACGCAAAAGCGCAGGGCATCGACGTCATCATTACGGATCACCACCACCCACCTGAAAAGCGCCCGGATGCCTACGCCATGATTAATCCCTGGCGACCGGATTGTACCTATAGCGAGCGCTATCTCTGTGGCGTGGGCATCGCCTTTAAACTGACACAGGCGCTCTACCGTGCCTATAAACGGCCAGAAGCGGAAGAATTAGCCCTCCTCGACCTGCTAGCCGTTGGTACCATTGCCGACGTAGCTCCCCTGCTCGGCGAAAACCATACCCTTGTACGCCTGGGCCTGCAGCGCCTCAATCAAACGCAAAATCCGGGCTTACGGGCTTTGATACGCAAAGCGGGCCTGCAGCCCGGCAGAATCCGCGAGCGCGATATCGCCTATGCCCTGGCACCGCGCATAAATGCCGCGGGCCGCATGAAGGATGCAAGCATTGCCTTCAACCTTCTGACCACAGACGATCCGGCCGAAGCTGCTCACTACGTCGAAGCATTGGAACAGCTCAACCAGTCGCGACAGAGACAAACCGAAGAACTGATGAATCATGTACGTACAGAGGCACAACTTCGCCCAAACGATAAGGTTGTACTGGTCAGTGGTGATAACTGGCCCGAAGGCATTATCGGCCTGGTCGCAGGCAAATTGTCCGAAGAGATTCATCGTCCCGTGTTAATACTGAGCCGAGGCCCGGAGTTCAGCCGTGGCTCAGCGCGCAGCCAGCAAGGGCTCAATATTATTGACGCACTGAGCGAGTGCGCCGGCATTCTGGTGCGTTACGGAGGCCACGCTCAGGCAGCTGGTTTCACCATTGCGAATAATCTTATTGAAAAACTTCGCGAACACTTGCTTGGCTGGAATGGACAGGCTGCACCTTCTATGGTGGCAAGCGTGGCAGGAGAAACAGAAGTGGAGATAGCCGACCAGACCGGTGTTGTGATCGAACAGGAAATAACCAGCGTTCGTATGATCGACCTGGTCTTCAAAAGGCTGGAACGCATCAATTACGACATGTATCGTACTATACGCGAACTCGCCCCCTTTGGCGCGGCCAACCCTGAACCTATCTTCAAGGCCGAAGGGCTGCGCGTCATAAGTAGCTGGTCAAGTGGCTTTGACGGACGCAATCTACGTCTCCTGCTGAGCAATGGAAAATTTCAGTTTAAGGGGACAGTAATCCGTGGAGGTGCTCAGCGCTCTTCGTTTCCCGCCGGCCAGTTCGTCAACGCGATCTTTTCACTTGAGCCGGCCTGGCATCCTCAAGAGGAAATGAACAAACAGGAAATCTGGTTAAAAATACTGCACCTTGAACCGATCAAAATATAGGGGCGCAATTCATTGCGCCCCTACATAACCCACTACGGGTAAACACCGCGAATTTCGGTCGCCTCGGCAACACGTGCTACAGCCAGCAAATACGCACCCATACGCAGGTTCGTCTCCTGCTGTTGCGCCTTATTGCGCACGGCTCGATAAGCACGCGTCATGATCGACTCCAGGCGATCATTGATCTCATGTTCAGCCCAGAAAAAGCGTTGCAGGTCCTGTACCCATTCGAAGTAGCTGACGGTCACGCCGCCTGCATTGGCCAGGATATCAGGCACAATCGTAACGCCGCGATCATTGAGGATATGGTCCGCCTCTGGCGTTGTAGGACCATTCGCTGCCTCAATGATCAAACGGGCCTTGATCTGGGACACATTCTTTCCCGTTATCTGGTTCTCAATGGCGGCAGGCACCAGCACGTCACATGGCAGCGTCAGCAGTTCCGCGTTTGTAACAGCCTCGGTATTGGGAAGTCCCCTCAGGGCGCCATGTTCCTTGGAGTAGTGCATGGCCTGGTGTACATCGATACCGTTAGGATTATAGACACCGCCGCTGATATCGCTTAAGGCAACAATTTTGCATCCCAACTCATAAAGCAGACGAGCCGAAATAGCCCCCACATTGCCAAAGCCCTGAATCACCACAGAGCTTTCCTCAGGATTCATGCCAATATCGATCATGGCCTCGCGTGTGACAAATTGTATGCCGCGCGCAGTTGCTTCGAGGCGACCTTCACTACCACCGATAGCAAGAGGTTTCCCCGTAATCACAGCTGGCACCGAGTAGCCCTGGTGCATAGAAAATGTGTCCATCATCCAGGCCATGATCTGCGGATTGGTATTCATGTCGGGAGCAGGAATATCGCTGTTCGGCCCAATTAAAATAGAAATTTCCGTAGCATAGCGACGTGCCAGGCGCTCAAGCTCGGACCGGGAGAGCTTATGTGGATCGCAAAGAACGCCACCCTTGGCGCCACCAAACGGGATACCTACAACCGCGCATTTCCACGTCATCCACATCGCCAGTGCGCGAACCTCGTCGAGTGAAACTTCTGGGCTAAAACGGATGCCACCTTTGGCCGGCCCACGATTGATGTTGTGCTGGACACGATAACCCGTGAACATCTCCACGTCTCCATTGTCCATACGCACGGGGAAATTGACGATAAGCTCACGTTTCGGCTTGCGTAAAATAGCTCGCATAGCTTGCGAGAGCCCGAGACGGTCTGCCGCTTCATCAAACTGCGAAACCGCCACATCATAGGCATTATCAATATTAATAGCCACTGCTGAAGAACCTCCTTACTATTTGACCTACCGCAGGTCATCTATGCGACATTGCATAACGAAGCACCAATGCTTTTTCCTAAAAGTCTCACACAGGCTCTTCACGGATATCCTGGGTAAGACACACGTGATATAGAGGAAAGCCCGCCAGTATTGAAGCGGGCCTACACCAGATATATTACCCAAAGTATATCATCTTGAATACGAGGCTATCAAGCTATCTCATGCGCACCCCATGCAAGGGCCAGGACCATCTTAATGTTGCAATATATAGACTTGCGACCAATCTCCGAAGAAAAGACCACTCGCATTGATACTCACTCCATGGACCCAGAACGGAATAATCGCCGTCAACATCTGGTGATCGAGCGGGAGCCAGCCAACATTTTGAATAGCAACCTGTTCCGCCTGGTTATAAAGCGAGATACGCGTATTACTTGATAACGTTTTATCGGCCTGTGTCACCGCCTGGTCAAAGTCTGGATCACTCCACTGCCCATAATTATTTGGCGCCGTTGAGAGCAGGTTTAAGGTCAGGTAATCGTAGGGATCAGCAAAGTCCGCATTCCACGGGATAAAGCCAAACTGTACCTGATGCTTGCTCAACTCATCGGCATACGCTGTCGTCTCCACGGAACGAAGCATAATCGGGATACCTAATGCATCTTGCCACATCTTTTGCAGAGCAACGGCCTCTTGTGGATTGACCTGTGAGCTTGAATAGGAGAATGTGATTGGTGGAACCGCCGTTAGATCAGGATAAATAGTCTGCAAAAGTGACTTCGCCATGTTTTTATCATAGGGTATACCGGTATAGTCAGGCTGATAACCAGGCATGCCCGGCGGTATAATGGTCTGCGCGGGCACAACAGAATCGAAGAAAACGTTATGTGCCAGCGTCACCTTATCTGTTGCATACGCAAAAGCCTGGCGTACGAGAGCGTTATCAAATGGGGGCACCTTATTATTAAAGAAGAGCGCATCCGTTTCTAATTGTGTACTGCTGGTAAAACCCGGCAAGCCTTTAGCAGCCACCTGGTCGGATGCCTTCATATTCCAGACAAAATCATATCTACTCGCGCGATAGATATTTAATGCCGTAGTAGCATCATTCGTAAAGATCATATTCACTTGTGTTAATTTAGTCTTGTCTCCATAATAGTAAGGGTTGGGAACAAAGACCATATTGACGCTGTGATCCCACTCCTTTATCATAAAGGGGCCAGTGCCCACACCACTACCTACAACATGATTTGGCCAATCAGACTGTCCATATGCATCAATGATACGCTTGTTCAACGGAAAGAAAAGAGAGTTGGTAAGCATCTGCAAGAAATACGGCGTAGGGCGTGTCAACGTGATACGCAAGGTTTGATCGTCGATGGCCTTTACACCTGACAAGGTTTTCGACTTGCCGTTCATTACTGCGCTGGCCCCAACAATAGCGCCCTCAAATAAGGCAGCCATACTTGAATCTACTTCTGGCAGTAGGGCGCGAGACAGCGTGTATACATATGCCCGCGCTGTGACGGGTGTCCCATCTGAAAAAGCAATACCTGGCTTCAAGTGAAACGTATAGACTCTATTACCGGCGGAAACGTCCCAGGTTGCCTGGTCAGGAACGACATTCAAATTGATATCAGACTTAACCAGGCCGCTATAAATCATATTGACAATCAGGCTAGTATTCTGATCGGTGACCAGCGCCGGATCGAGCGGACCGCTATCTGTGATGCCGACATTGGGAAACGTCAATATTTGTTTAGCTGCCAATTTGGGTGCGCTACTCGTGGTAGGAGTAGTGATCACGGTCCCCCCATTCCCACAAGCAGCGAGAATGAGCAGCATAATTATAACCAGGGCAACATAATATCGAAATACCGCTTCACGATGCCCACTCATTGTTCTCATCCTAATGGGCGACCTGTGCGGTCGCCCTGGAAACTATTGACCTGCCTCAACAGAGTAATGATCAATGTTGCAAAATGTAAACGTTAGACCAATCCCCGAAGTAGAGGCCATTGCCATTCAGAGTCAAACCATGCAACCAGGATGGAATAACTGCCGC
>CATPCK010000239.1 GCA_955652655.1 uncultured Ktedonobacteraceae bacterium
CCGCTGGCTACACCGATGCACTTATCAAAAAGATGCCGCTTGAACGTGACTTGTACGAGGAAGCAAGCGGGCGTATGATCGTATTTAGCCAGTTCGAGCGTTGTCTTGTCTACCTGGAACCGCTCGCGTGGCGTTTCGAAGAGAAGCGTGAACTGTACTTGAGACGGTTGGCTGAAGTGCAGTTGAGACTGAGGGAGAAATACTTCGACGAAGGAGACGATGAACGTGCAGAGCGTCTCCAGCAACGTGCAGAGGAGGCGCTGAAAGAATCGCTGGCCATTGAGGATCAACCTGAACCACATATCACTCTAGCTGAACTGTTTATAGAGGATGATCGTTTTGATGAAGCAGAGGAACACCTTCTGCAAGCTAAAGCCCTGGCTACCGAGCCATCCCAGGTGGCTCATATCGAGATGCACCTGGGCGAAATTGCTATGGGGCGAGAACAGTATGAGGAGGCGTTGAGCCACTATCAACGCGTTGCAGAACTTGAACCTGACCTTACCGATTCCTGGGTTGATCTCGCTAAAGCCTATGAGGAGCTTGATAATCCTGAGGAGGCTGAGGCCAACTATAGACACGCCATTGAATTGCAACCCGATAATGAAGACCTCTATTATGATCTCAGTAAAATGTTCACTAAGCACAACCAGCCGGAGAAAGCCATTGAAGCTATTGAGGAGGGCTTGAGCGCCAATCCAGATTCTGCCGTTCTGTTTATTTACCTGGCAACAATGTACATGGACAGTAGTGACTATCGACGGGCGGAAGAGTTACTGGATAGGGCCGAGCGGCTCAATCCCGATGCTCCCTATGTCCAGATGTTCCGCAGTATACTCGATATGACGAAGCATATACCAGCTTCTACTCCTACTCCTCGCAAACTCAGTAAACATAAGAAGAAAAGAAGATAGCTCAAATCGGCTGTAGGGGCCGATTTATCGCGCCCACCGCCGATTGATCGGCCCTAACAACTTCCTTACTGTGCGGTCGCTTCCTCGATCAAGGAAGCCAGCCGTTCTTCATTTCCAACCAGGTTGACGTCTATTTCAGTTTCTTCCATATATTAACCAGCTATACCGTTCTACGTATGACGGAAACCCATCGCGTACAACGAGGCATAGATACCGTTCCTCTGCAGAAGCTCTGCATGCGTGCCCTGTTCTACGATCCGACCTCCCTGCAGCACAACAATGCTATCAGATCCCTTAATGGTTGAGAGGCGGTGAGCGATCACTAGTGCTGTACGCCTATGTAACAATCGTTTTAAGGCTTGCTGCACCAGTAACTCTGTGAAGGTGTCGATATTAGCCGTGGCCTCATCCAGGATCAGTATGCGTGGATCGGCCAGCAGCGCGCGAGCGAATGAGATGAGCTGGCGTTGGCCCACACTCAGATTACGACCTCGTTCCCGAATGGGCGTATCATAGCCCTCCGGTAGTTGTGTGATCAAATCGTGTACTCCCACCGCGCGAGCAGCTTCTGCTACCTCTTCATCGGTTGCATCGAGGCGACCATAACGAATGTTGTCACGGATTGTACCCGTGAACAAAAACGGCTCTTGTAGCACGACCCCGATCTGGCTGCGCAAGGAGTGCTGCGTAACGTCACGCACATCGTGGCCATCTACCAGCACTGAACCCTTTTGTATATCGTAGAAACGCGCAAGCAGCCCGGCAATGGTGCTTTTCCCTGCCCCCGTCGGTCCCACGATAGCAACAGTCTGACCAGCCTTCATGTGCAGGTTGAAGTCCCGCAACACAGGCATGGCGCGATTGTAGCCAAATGTTACATCTCGGAACTCCACCTCGCCGTGTATCAGGGGCAACTCCTCCGCGCCCGGCTTGTCCTTTATCTCGACAGGCGTCTCCAGAATTTGAAAAATGCGCTCGGCAGCTACACCTGCCCTTTGCAGTTGCGAGTACTGCTGGCTGATTTCGCGGATAGGGTCAAAGAAACGGTTGATGTAGAGGGTGAATGCGACAAGCACACCCACTTTCAGGCTCCCTTGTGATACCAGCACACCTCCATACAGGACCGTAATCGCAATTGCCATGGCAGCTACAACTTCCACAAGGGGCAAGATGAGCGCTGCTATACGGCTCGCTTCATGATTGGTATCGCGGTTATATGCGTTTAGCTCATCAAATTCGTCGCGGTTGCGCTCCTCTCGCGCAAGGCTTTGAATTACGCGCATACCGGAAATGTTCTCCTGCAGCGTTGCGTTGACCACTGAGATGGCGGCACGTGTACGCCTGAAGGAACGCTGCGCGAAGCGCTGCCAGAAGGCGGCGATCACAAACATGATTGGCAACACCGTGAATGAAAGCAAGGCCAGCGTTACGTTCATCACTAGCATCGCTATGATGATACCTACCAGCGATACGAGTGAGCCGAGCATCGAGAGCAGCCCTGAACTCAGCATGGACTCTAGCACATCGATATCGCTCTGCAAACGCGACATCACACGACCAATCTGTGTCCGGTCGTAGAAACTGAGTGAAAGTGACTGCAGGTGTGTAAACATGTCGGAACTGAGGTTGTAGAGTATTTGCTGCCCGGCCCATGACATCGTCCAAACCTGCCAGTACTGCGCCTGCCACATCAAGACGTTCACTATGATCAGTACGACACTCGTAATTGCGAGCCCCCTTAAATCATTGCGGCTGATGAATTGGTCGATGGCCACGCCTATCAAGAAGGGATTCGCCAGGTTGAGCGCCGTATAGAGCAGCATCAGAGCCACGCTCACCAGCGTCCAGCCCTTGTAGCGGCCGACGTAAGGGCCGAATTTTTTAATGATGTACCAGTCAAATTTCTTTGATACGTTCTCATCTGCGCCTTCCAGGCTGTTTTCACGCCACCGGTTGCGCTGGCCGTGGATGGTGTAGGAACTTTGTTTCATCGTACTGCCTCCCGCCTCTGTTCAGGCGAAGAGTCCAACATGCGCGCCTCGAATTCCTCCTGTTCGCGCAGCTGCAAATCGTAGAGCTGGGCGTAAGGGCCGCCTTGCGGGAGCAGCGTCTCATGCGTTCCACGCTCTACAATCTTGCCTTTCTCCAACACCAGGATCTGATCGGCGTTTTTGATCGTGCGTAGGCGAGAAGCGACCACAAACGTGGTGCGGCCTCGCATAACCGCGTCCAGGGCTTGCTGAATGAGATACTCTGTTTCCATGTCAACGCTCGAAGTCGAATCATCGAGTACCAGTATGCGGGGATTGAGCAGCAGCGTACGCGCTATAGCCACTCGTTGTTTCTGACCGCCTGAAAGCGTCACGCCGCGTTCTCCCACCCAGGTATTATAGCCGTCTGGCAATCCGGTGGCGAAATCATGGAGGCGTGCTATCTTCGCCGCCGCTATGATCTGCTCGTAGGTGGCGTTGGCGACGCCGTATGCAATATTATCGCGCAGTGTCGCATTGAACAGGAAAACATCCTGTAATACCAGGCCCACGTTGCGCCGCAAGGAAGCTTGTGTCACCTTGCGTATATCCTGCCCATCGATCGTGACGCGACCACTTGTGGCTTCATAGAAGCGAGGCAGCAGGTGCAAGATCGTACTTTTCCCACTTCCCGTTGCGCCCAGTATGGCAATAATTTGACCTGGTTGTGCATCTATAGTGATATCTTGTAGCACTTCTCGCCCGTTTCCATAGGCAAAGGAAACGTTTTCAAAGCGAACGTGGCCCTTCACATGTTTTAGCACTTTTGCCCCGGGCGCATCTGTGATGGTCGGCTCGGTATCCAGCACGCCGAAGATGCGTATGCCACCCGAGAGGCCGCGCATAAACCAGGTGACCATGTAGCCGAAGGAACGCACAGGAGTGCCTAGCAGGAGTATATATTGCGTGACGGCTACGAGCACGCCCAGGCTGAGTTGATGCCCGATTACCGCGATGCCTCCTATCCATACGATAAGTACTGTGACCACATTGAGCACGAGAACCATCAGCGGCTGATTCCATGCTGAAAGTCGCATGGCGCTCATGTTGAGTTCTCTCACCTCGCGGTTCTTCGCTTCGTATTTGGCTATTTCAAAATCTTCGCGTGCAAAAGCTTTCACAACGCGCATACCACTCAAGCTCTCCTGCATCACTGTGCCCAGTGCCCCCGTTTCGTTCTGCACCCCTGACCATATTGGGCGCAGTCGTCGGCCCACCTGGACAGAGAGCAATATGAGAATCGGGACGCAGATCAAGGTTACCAGGGCCAGGTGCCAATCGAGTCGAAAGAGTATTACTGTGACCGCGCCAAAGGTTACCAGGGCTACCAGCCCGCGCAGCAGCCCCATAGGAATGAAGTTGCGCACTGCCTCGATATCAACTGTCAAACGCGACATGAGTTGTCCTGTCTCTGCTTCGTCATGAAACGAGAAGCTGAGCGTTTGCAAGTGATCGTAGAGGCTGTTTCGCAGATCATAGGCTACATGGTTCGAAACTGCCTGCGAAAGATAGCCCTGCCCATAGGCACAAAGGCCCCGCAGTGAACTGGTAACAAGAATTGCGCCCGTTGCAAGAAGTAGGCTGCTGAATTGGCCATGCTGAAGCCCCGTATCGATCACCCATGCCAGTAACCATGGTACTATTAAGGCGAAGCCTGTGGAGAGCACCATACTAATCACCGCGCCCAGCGCTGGCACCCGGTGAGGACGCAGCAGACCTATAATGCGTATGAAGATGAGCAAGTTAGCTTTCCATGAATCGAGAGCAATCAATACTTTAGACGTTTCCTTTTTTGGAGGAATCACCCACGTTTCCTTTCTAGATAGCACAATCAAAGCATGTGTGGCGCTTTTTGCATAAGTCTTTAGTAGATCAGAGTATAGGACACAGGCCGATATAGAGTTGATTGATTACATTTCACTAAACTTGTGCGCTGAAGATATGATCATCAGGCCAAAAAAAGTGCGCGGAACTATGTCCGCTTCCTCAAATGCAATAGTGGGAATATCCGCTCAGCAGAAAGATGGCCTTCTCACATTAACACCATATAGTATATCACGCTCTACACCAACAGATACATCTCTGTTCTTTTC
>CATPCK010000240.1 GCA_955652655.1 uncultured Ktedonobacteraceae bacterium
GCGGTGCAGAATTTCAATATTGAAGGGATGAGTATGGAGCCTAGCCTCCATGATAAGGAACTGATTCTTGTAGATAAGTGGACCTATCTTTTTCATGCACCTGCGCGTGGTGACGTCGTAGTTTTTGTAGCGCCGACACATGCTGATCAAGATTATATCAAACGCATCATTGCCCTCCCTGGTGATGCAATCACCATCCATGATACCACCGTGATCGTGAATGGAGTTACATTGAACGAGTCCTATGTTGACCCACATCGCCAGGGCAATGTCTATGCCTACAAAACCATTTCGAATATGATCATCCCGCCAAACGACTATTTTGTGCTGGGCGACAATCGCATTGGCAGCTCAGATTCGCGTGACTGGGGTTTGTTGCCCCGCAGCAATATAATTGGACGAGCTGCGCTTGTCTATTGGCCCCTTGGGCAGAGCAATAATGGGCTTCTACCGAATGTGTCCTCTGTCTTTGCAAAAGTCCATCAAGAGGGCAACGTCCCTAGTTCCCAGCGTAACGGAGTTGCGGTCGATGTAGATGGTATGCTCCTTCTCCTTATACCCTGTTTTTTCGTCATGATTTCGCGACACCACCCGATTCAGGCAAGATCAGGGAAGGGGAATAGTTGGAGTGCCCGTAGGCAGCGGTAGACCACCTGGACCACTGGTTGGCGTGCCCGTAGGCAGCGGTACGCCACCTGGGCCACCCGTAGGTGTCGGACTGCTAGTCGATGCACCTAGTACGAGGTCCATTTCCTGATTGTTGAGTTGAACGGAAACGATAGAATGTTTTATCCTGGCCTGAGCATCGGCCAGATGCTTATTTACGAGCGCTGTGATTTCATCTGCCGATAAAATGAGTCCCGCGACGCCATTGACTGTGACGTTGGTAATGACAAGTTGACCTTGTTTCGCCTGCGGTACGCCAGTCACTGTACTGTCGAATCCGTATACTTGAAATTGCATACTCATTGTGTTCGGCGTGATGTGTATCTGCATATTTTTCACGACGTCATTTGGAGAAGAGTTAAGGACCAACAGATTGTTGAAGAGATTTTCTGATACTTTAACAGGACCAGCGGGAGCAAGGGTGACCTGAGCGGGTATATGGTTGACTGCATCACCTAAAACGCTATCAAGTTTGTTCTGAGCTTGATTGCTCAGGTAGGGTCGTAGCAGCAAGAACCAGCCTCCTACAAGCACCAGTAGCAACAGGAGGATAATGATCAAACCTACAAAGCATCCTCGTCCTCTACGGCGAGTTTTTGTGCTTCCGCTGCTGGCCAGGTTATTCACTCCTGGTTGATAGTATGCGGATTGTTGAGGCTGCGCTGCCTGTGGTTGAAGCCGATGTTGCATTGGTCCGTATTCTTGTGGTTGTGAAGCTTGTTGATTACCTTGCCGCAGTATCAGTGGTTCATTTTTCTGTTTATCTAATGGGAGAGTTGGTGGTTCAGCTATGAACGCCGGTTGATTTGATGGTGCGAAATGAGCTGGAGTACTGTTGGGTTTGATGCTGGAAACGGGTTCACCACAATTGGGGCAGAAACGTGCATTCGCTTCTAAGGGTGCTTTGCATTTTATACAGTTCATGGGTTATTCACCTTCTATCATTTTATGTAATTGCAGGGCATCCCCGCCTCTTTGTGTTTAAACTATACTCTGCTTTTGCGCGTACGTCTATATGTTACTTCACCAATACGGCGGTTCTGCTTAAAATTCGCGGTTTAAAATTTCATCCATCGAAGCGATGATGCGTTTTCTCATGGCAGGATCATTGTTGAGCGTTGTAGCTATCTGTTCAATCATTGCGCTTTCCTGGGCTGAGGGAAGCGTATAGCCGTATTGTTGATGCACGGCAACTGCGGCTGCGCGACGGATTTTCTCATCATCTTTCATATGGATTGGCAGCTGGCGCTGCGCGTTTCGTTCGCTCGTAACTCCAGGAGGGCTCTGACCTTTGAGTGGCGAAAGGCCGTCTGCAGCAAAGGGAACATCCGAGCCGATCAGGTGAGCCGAGTGTGGTGTCGCGCGATCAATGTGTACTACAGCGGTTTGGGCCGCCTCGTCAAGCTTAGAGATTGTGCCTTCCAGGTAGATAACTTCGGGAGCGCCCCAATAAACGCGCTCTCCAAGATGGAGGATCATATCTTGTTGCTCCGCTTCATTGCTATATTGACGTGTACATTATAGAATACGTAAGAGTACAAGGGAAGTTTCTGACGTCTTTTATTGTTTTAGCAATCTGGTATCTTACACATGCACTATCTTGTTACAATATACGTAACGTCTAGCCACCTGCCAAGTGTAAACACGTTTTCATAAAAGGACTTATTAATACTATCATGCACGAGAAAAGTATACTTACATTAGAGTATCCCAAAATAATGGCCAAAGTAGCGAAAGAAGCCGCTTTTTCTGCCAGTAAAGAACTGGTGATGGAATTACAGCCTACACCAGATCTACAAGAGGCACGGCGCCGCCTCGCCTATACCACTGAAGCTTCTCAGTTGATCGACCAGTTTCCTGATGCAGGAGTGGGGAGCGCTCACGACATTCGGGCCTTATTGGTTCGCGCGGCCCGCGAGGGGGTCCTCAGCCCAGGTGATCTACTTGAAGTCCTCACCACAGCACAGAGTGCTATATATGTTGGGCGCTTGCTGGACAAGCTCGATGCCGAAGCTTTTCCCTTGCTTCATAGCTTAGGGGCAAATATTCCTCAGCGACCACAGATTGTGCGGCGTATCGAAGAAACAATCAGCGAGGAGGGTGAAGTGCTGGATACTGCCAGTCCAACCTTGCGAAAGTTGCGCTTCGATATCCGTGGTGCTAACCAGCGTTTGCAGGATCGATTGCGTACCCTGGTGAATGAATTTGGCAACGCTCTGCAAGAACATATCATCACGATTCGCAATGATCGCTATGTAGTGCCGGTCAAAGCCGAGAATCGTGGGCAGGTGCGTGGCATTGTACACGATCAATCTTCCAGTGGTGCGACGGTCTTCATTGAGCCAATGGTTGTGGTGGAGCTTAATAACAGACTACGGCAGTTGCAGATAGAGGAGCGCCAGGAGATTGAACGCATACTGCGTGTGCTCTCTCTAGAGATTGGTCATGAGGCAGAAGCGCTCAAAGCAGCCGTTGAGCTACTAGCGGAGTTTGATCTCCACATGGCCAAGGCTCGCTACGGACGAATGACTCGTAGTACCGAGCCGCGCTTGAACGATGAGGGCCGCATCAACCTGCGCGATGCGCGGCATCCTTTATTGACAGGTAAGGTCGTGCCAATCAGCTTCCACCTGGGCGGCGAATTTTTTATGGTGGTAATTACTGGCCCGAACACAGGCGGTAAAACAGTCGCACTGAAAACAGTTGGCCTCTTGACGCTCATGGCACAAGCTGGTTTGCATATACCTGCTGAGGAGTTTTCAGAAATTGCGGTCTTTGAGGATGTCTTCGCCGATATCGGCGATGAACAGAGTATCGAGCAAAGCCTGAGTACTTTTTCGTCTCACTTGAGCCGCATCATTGAGATCCTGAGCCGTATCGAAGCCGCGAAAGAGAGTGGAACACCAGATATACGCGGGAAGCTGTCCGAAACGTTGGTCGGGAAAAACGCGCATCAGCAGCCACGAGTACTCGTGTTGCTCGACGAGCTAGGGGCAGGCACTGATCCCAGTGAAGGTTCCGCTCTAGCGCGTGCAATACTCACCTTCTTGCTGGAAAGGCATGTGACAACAGTTGCTACTACCCATTATTCGGAACTCAAGGCATTTGCTCACGAACAGCCAGGAGTCGTCAATGCCTCGGTCGAGTTCGATATCGAAACGCTCTCGCCCACCTATCGCTTGAGTATCGGCCTGCCAGGCAGAAGTAATGCGCTGGCGATCGCCAATCGTCTCGGGCTCGACGACCAGATTATCGAGCGCGCGCGTGAGTTCCTGGGGAGCGCGGGTGTACGCATGGAGAATCTGCTGGAAGGTCTGCAATCTGAGCGCAAAGCGGTGGAGGACGAGCGTTTCCATCTCAATATGGAGCGCGTTGAAGCCGAATATCAACGCAAACAGCTTGAGGAGGAACGACATAAACTGGAAGAGCAGCGGGTGAAAGTTCTCAACGAGGCCCGTGCGCAAGCGGCACGCGAACTGGACGAGGTCAGAGCGGCTTTGGCCAAAGTCAAGGTTGACGTGAGTCGCGTGAATATGACCCGTGAGCGACTGGGGGAGGCCCGTCAAAGGGTACAAGATCTCGAAGATAAAGTCACTCGTATTCCAGAGCCACGTCGTTCCAGCAAGAAAGCTGGTGCAGATGCGGAAGCGACATTTGAAGCCAGCCAGGAGCCATTGAAGATAGGTGATACAGTACGGGTGCTTAGTTTCGGTCAAAATGCTGAGTTGCTTGGCCTATCGGCAGATCGTTGCGAAGCAGATGTACAGATGGGCCCCTTGAGAATCCGCGTCAATGTCGATAATCTAGAGCGACTGAGCAAGCGTCAGGCCGCAGCTGATGAACGAGCGGCTCCATCAGTAGTTTTGCCTCGTTACGAAGATCGCCCGGAAGTAGCTATGCAGCTTGACATGCGTGGCTGGCGAGTTGATGCTGCTTTGGAGGAACTGGAAACCTACCTCAATGATGCTGCCATGTCCGGTATGTCCTCTGTACGCATAGTTCACGGCAAGGGCACAGGAGCACTGCGGGCTGCTGTGCGCGAGCATCTTGCCCATCATCCTCTCGTCAAGTCCTATACCTCGGCTCCTCCCCAGGAGGGTGGCGACGGGGTGACAATTGTAAAACTGAGCGTGTAGAGCTACAACGAGTAAACATGAGAGGCATCTTTAGTGGATGCCTCTCATGTTCGTTATTGGCGATCAAGGTGATGTATGCCTCTGTAAAAATCGCTATACAAAGAAAGAGCCCACCGTAATAATGGCGACCAGTGCTAAAACGCCATAATCGATTGCCCCGAGGCGTTTTTCGTGCAGGCGTGTCTGATGACTACCAACCTCATAGCCGCGAGACTCTAAAGCTGTTGCCAGGTCTGAGGCACGCCTGAATACACCTTGCAAGAGCGGTACGAACAGTGCAATCAGGCTCTGTACCCTCTCTCGTAGAGTACCATGAGCATAATCCGCCCCCCGCGAAATTTGCGCCTTCAACAATTGCTCTACCTCCTCAATCAATGTAGGGATAAAACGCAGCGCTATCAAGGTCATTAATGCAAAATCGTCCACTGGCAATTTCAACCAACGTAGAGGAGTGAGCAACATCGTCAAACCTTCTATCAGTGCTATAGGAGTAGTAGTCATCGTCAGGAGTAGCGAAAAGATATACAGGACGATGAAGACTGTATAAAGGCTAAATAATGACCATACACCAAGATTGGTAATCACAAAAGGACCTACTGGAAATGAAGCGCCTGGTGGAACGTTACGAATGAACCAGAGGAGCACGATCACTCCCAATGTAATGAGGATCAACGGTATCCTGATACGCTTGAGCCATGAGCGTAGCGATATGTTCTGCAGTGCTGGAATAGGGAGTAAGAAAAGGGCGATGTATATGGTCAACAAGACGCCGTAAGCAACGATCGACCAGCGTATGAAGTCAAACGAGGTGGGAAAGGGACCAAATGTATAGAGTTGTTTGACTGTCCCGTCGGTGGTGAAGAGTGTGGGAATAGCGCTAAGCAGCATAAGCACTAGTAAGAGCCGCATGCGACGCCACACGTGATGGAGTGAGATGCCGGAGAGCGCCACTCCCAATAAGGATAAAGCAGCTAAGACGATGTATGGCGCAAAATGCCACATGTAGTTGTTTGCAATCACTATATACACTGTCAACCAGGCGAGTAATAGTAATTTTGTCCTGCCCTGTAAACGGTGCAGAATGCTATTGCCGGGATAATAAATTCCTAGTGAAATATTCTTAAACATTTTCTTTCTCGTGACGTGCAGCCTCTATTTCTTGCAGCACTTTTAAGGCTTCTTCAAGGGTGAATACATCCGCTGGTATAGCTAAACCCTGTTTACGTAACTGGATGAGCAACTCACTGAGAGGCGGTTCCGTTAAACCCCACTGGTGTAATATATTTCCCTGGCTAAAGATAGCGCGAGGTGTCCCTTGCATGACCAGGCGACCGTTGTGCAAAACAAAGAGCTGATCGGCAAGTGTTGCCACCTCGCTCATATCATGCGTGACCAGGATAACCGTGACGCCATCCTTTTGCTGAACACGTTGCAGGTAATAGTAAAACTCTGTGCGTGCATCCGCGTCGAGACCAGTTGTTGGTTCATCAAGCACCAGTATCTTCGGCGACATTGCCAGTACACCGGCCAGTGCGACACGTCTCCTTTGCCCTCCACTTAGTTCAAAGGGAGAGCGTTGCGCGTATGTGTGAGGTGGTAAACCGACGGTTTCCAGGGCTTGCAGTGCACGAGCACGTACTTCTCTTTTACTCAAATTCAACCGTCGTGGCCCAAAGGCAACGTCTGCATAGACAGTATGCTCAAACAGTTGCGCCTCTGGAAACTGAAAAAGCATTCCCACACCCTGCCGCAGTACTTTCAGGTCGCCGCCCCTGGCTTTCACGTTCACGCCATCGACGACAACAGTTCCAGAAGTGGGGCGCAACAACCCGTTGAAATGCTGCACGAGTGTTGATTTACCAGAACCAGTAATGCCGATTATAGCAGCACAGCTACCCCTTTCAATCTCCATGGTGATATCAATCAGGGCAGCCTTTTGTAACGGGCCTGACTGATAGGTGTGATAGAGGTTTTTGACACTGATGATGTGATCTGTCAACGCGCGATCTCCCGTGCAATAGCATCCACTGTTAAGGCTTCTCTTGAGAGGGTGAGACCTGTGGCACGCAGGCGTGACGCCAATTCAATTGGTTCAGGTATAGCAAGTTTAAGCTGGCGCAGTCGCTCAATATCAGTGAAAATAGTTGAAGGCGTTCCTTCCATGACGACGCGACCTTGTTCCATGATGACAACTCGCTGTGCCAACGCGGCCTCTTCTAAGAGATGGGTTATATGGATAATGGTCAAGCCAAGATCCTGGTTGAGTTGATGGAGCAAAGTCGTGATCTCTCTTCGGGAAAGTGGATCTAGTTGCGAGGTAGCTTCGTCCGCAATGATACATTGTGGCCGCAAAGCCAGCACGCCAGCAATCGCCAACCTTTGTTTTTGCCCACCAGAAAGGTGATGAGGTGGTAGTTTCCGCAAGTGACTTATGCCCACTGTGTTCATAGCCTGCTCGACCCGCTCAGCAATCAGGTTGATGGGGAAGCCACGAACCGCCAGCCCCCAGGCAACATCGTCTTCAACGACCGTCGCGATAATCTGGTTATCAGGGTTCTGGAAGATCATACCGGCGCAGTCTCGAATGGTGCGTTGGTCTGCCTTATCACTTGTATCCAGCCCATTAACCAGGACACGTCCACTGTCAGGAATAAGTAAGGCGTTACAGTGACGTGCCAGGGTGGACTTACCGCTGCCGTTATGTCCAAGTACAGCAAGATATTCACCAGGTTGTATCTGGAGACTGACATCTTGAAGTGCTTTGGGAGATTGAGCTTTGCTCTTTCCTTTATTTTGCAACGGGTATGTGTAGGTTATATTTTGGATGTCAATGAGAGGAGATGCATTCATCAATACGTTTTCTGCCTTCCGAGCCCGATACTTTGTCGACGAACTTCCTTTATCAAGGTACGTGTAACCCAAAACTTTCCAAGGCCCAATTTAAGCGCTAGCTTTATCAGCAAACGGATGATCCACTGAATAAAGATATTGATTCTACCATCAGGGAATGGACGTACGTCATAGCCAAGCAGGCGCACCAGAAAAGTTGTGCTGTAGTACACAACGATAACGATCGGCAAGAGCGAAATCCAGTCAATTATTAGCAAGGCTGCCAGCCAGTAAGTCAGTGTCAGGTCTGCCAGATGCCTTATCGTAGGATAAACGCTCGCCCACCAATTACCCAGTCCAACCTGCGATGTCACGAAATTCAATATAGAAAATAGCAGGTTATAGGCTGTGCGAAAACCGAACAGAAGGCTGTTAAAAAAAGCTTTTCCAAACAAGAGGATATTCAGGAGCGTGAGACTGGTCAAGAGAAGCGAACTACCGGTAGTACCGAGAAGGATAAGGGGAAAATAATGCAGGCGATGTTTCATTGTCAGGCCCAGGTAAATACCAGCGCCGATTTCGAGTAGAATGAGTTGAATGGTCCCAATGCCAGTAAGCAGCCCTATAACGAAAAGTGCCACACACAAACCCATAACGGCGGCATAAAAACGACGACGCAGGATCAGTATTGTAAACAGGGGAGGAATGAGTAGACTAAAAAAAATGCCACCTATCGGAAGGTAAAGGACGAGCAGCTGGAAAACGATAGCAATATCTACCAGCAATGCGCTCTCCGCTATCTCAATGGCGCTCAGTTTAGGTGGCATGTTTTCTCCATGTATGAGTTATTCATGATTGATTTTAGCGTTTCAATGTGAATATAACAAGGTCTTCGATGAACCTGGAAGATGGCTGCATCAATCCTATAAGAATGAGATGCTTTTGTGCACGCACTCTAGTGCGCCCTTTAGAGCACACATGTCACAAAATTTCGTAACTATTCAGACCTCTCCTGAACATAGAACGTGAAGAATGGCACAGTCATTTTTTATGTATAGGATATTATAGCTAGCGAATACCTATACTGTCATAAATCATGCCATCTCATGCGTGTAAAAAAGTAGTAGATATTATTGGCTTAATTTGAAAGCAAAAGAAGTACGCAAAATGGAGGAACACAATTATGGCTGTTTGGAAAAACGAAGCTGTGCAGAATGTAGGCACTCGTGCCAGGAGTAACTTGGGCGATTTCCAGAAATTTATCCTGCGCGGCAATGTAGTAGACCTGGCCGTCGGTATTATGATAGGTGCAGCCTTCAGTGGCGTAGTCACCGCCCTTGTCGGAGACATTATTACGCCTCTTATACCTATTAGTAGTAAAGGCCTTTCAGGATGGACGTATAAAGTTCCCTACCCTGGCGGCGGTACGCTTCAGATTGGGCCATTCATCAATACGATAATCACCTTCCTGATCCTTGCAGTAGTTATCTATTTCTTTATCGTGAAACCGGTAAATGCGCTGATGGCTTTGCACAAACCTAAGGCTGCGGAAGCTCCAACCACTCGTGATTGTCCCTATTGTCTGAGCACCATTCCGCTTCAAGCCACTCGTTGTGCCTATTGCACTGCCCAACTCCCACCAGTTGATCAGAATCAGGCATCACCTGCGAGAGCACAAGGAGCATAATGCTTGCGCGAGATGCAGGGCTGGGGTATACTGCAAGGCGTGATGGAGTGATATGCACTGACGGCATTCCGTCATCGATTGTCGCCGATTCTGATAATCGTGAGACGAGGGATTTGTCATGTGGAGGGGGAGCTTTCTTGCTGCCCCAAAGGCTGTTGTCTATTTTCATGTGTTTGTAGAGGAGAGAACCACCGATGTCGTCAACTTCTGAGTCTATACGATTGGAAGACTGGGTGCGGGATATTCCTGATTTTCCCCAGAAGGGGATCCTTTTCAAGGATATCACGCCATTGTTACAGGATGCTGCCGCCTTTCGGGCATCTATGGAACGTCTGGCGGCTCACTATGCGGGCGCTGGTATTCAGACCGTTGTCGGCGTCGAATCACGCGGCTTTATTTTCGGTGCCCCGCTGGCCTATCTGTTGAACTGTGGATTCGTACCAGTCCGTAAATTTGGTAAACTCCCATTTCAAACTGTCAGCGTCGAGTACGCCCTGGAATATGGCACGAATGTTGTAGAGATGCACACTGACGCCATTAGTCCAGGCCAGCGCGTTCTGATTGTTGATGACCTGTTAGCGACAGGGGGCACCGTTTCTGCGGCTATGGAGCTTGTGGAGAAGCTAGGTGGACATATCGCGGGAATAGCCTTTCTGGTGGAGCTCACCTTCCTCAAAGGACGAGATCAGCTGAAGGGGCATGATGTGTTCGCGCTGATTAAATACTAAAGGTGAACGTGGTGCCAGTGGCAAAAAAGGGAGACCTGGGAAACCTTGCTATCTTGCTGGTGGGTCCTGGCACTACTGCATCACTCTTCCCGGCCTAGCCAGGTCGTCTTTTCCTCAAAAGGGGTAGTATGGCGCTCGAGTTTAGGTATCGAAGGGAAGCCAAGATACACAAAAGCCACAATGTGATCTTCTGGGGCGAGTCCAAGCCACTGTTTGACTTGCGGATCATAGGCGGCATCTCCTGTGCGCCACATGGCTGCAAGTCCCATTTCTTCCGCGGTCAATAGCATGTTCTGTACTGCAGCGGCCACTGCTTCAATATTCTCAATGGACAACACGTTTGGTTGATGGGGTGGTTCCGCGGCGACCACGAGCACAACGGGTGATCTCAGAAGCTTATTTTGCTCTTTGTTGAGTAGGGCCTGCGTCTTATCATTTCTAGCGTCACCTAAACGCTTTGCAAGCGAACTGGCCATGATGGTACCAAGTTCTGCGCGAGCACTACCCGCCAGCACGAAGAATTTCCATGGCTCCACTTTATGATGGTTAGGGGCATGGGTAGCGGCTTCTAATATGCGCTCAATTTGCTTGCGCGTGGGACGCTGTTCCGTCATTTTGCCGATGCTACGGCGGCTTTTGATTGTTTCGAAAACAGACATGTTTCAGCTTCCTATTGCCAGCAGCATTTCGCAAGGGTTTTTGGTACTGCGGGCTTTGCTGCCAAACAGCAGCAAGTCCCGCAGTACCAATTGAATGGGCGAGCCGCCGAAGGCGGCGATGGGCCTTGAATAGTGATATTGTATCAGGTTTATCGTCAGGGTTGTACGTTCCGCAATAACCGTTATGATGATGTGTCGAGTGATAGCAGATTGCCTTCAATACCGACGGAGGGCAATAGCTGCGCCTGTGCCTGTGTAGAGAGCGGCAGGCTCCACAGTTTGATGAAACCTAGCGCGGCATTGTGATCGAATTGGTCTCCACTATCATAGGTCGCTAAACTGTGGTTATAGAGGGAATGCTCTGAACGGCGTCCAACGACGGCGCAATGCCCACGCGATAACTTTACGCGCACGGTTCCACTCACGAAGCGTTGGGTACTCTGCACGTATGCCGCCAGGTCTTGATGCAGAGCGCTGTACCACTGGCCATTATAGATCAGGCGGGCGTATTCAGCTGCTACAACCTCTTTGAAACGGGCCTGGTCGCGGCCCAGTGTCAGGCTTTCCAGCGCCTGGTGTGCTGTATGCAAGACAACGCCAGCAGGAGCTTCGTAAACTTCGCGAGACTTGATGCCCACCAGGCGGTTTTCAATATGGTCAATGCGTCCAATGCCATATTTCCCCGCCAGTTTATTCAGTGTTTCGACAAGCAACACACCATCCATATCTTCACCGTTAAGTGCCAGGGGGATGCCGTGTTGAAACATAATCTCCAGATAGGTTGGCTCGATGTGCTCGTCCCCATCAGGGTTAGCCGTCCAGGCAAAGACATCTTCTGGTGGCTCTGCCCAGGGGTCTTCCAGAACGCCGCATTCAACGCTACGCCCCCACAGGTTCTGATCTACCGAGTAGGGATTGGCAATGCTCACATTGATAGGGATAGCATGCTCGTTCGCGTAAGCGATCTCGCTGTCCCGGGTCATGCTCCACTCGCGGACCGGCGCGATGATTTTCAGGTCAGGCGCCAGGGTATTGATTGAGACATCGAAGCGAACCTGGTCATTGCCTTTGCCTGTGCAGCCATGAGCGACGGCTATTGCTCCTTCCGCGCGTGCTACTTCGACCAGCAGGCGGGCGATCAGCGGACGCGCCAGAGCAGTTGCCAGGGGATAGCTCCCCTCGTAGATTGCGCCAGCCTGCAATGCGGGCCATACGAAGTAGCGCATAAAATCTGCCCGGGCATCCACAACCATGGCTTTGACCGCGCCTATTTGCTGTGCACGTGCAGCGATAGCTGGGAGGTCACGTGCATTGCCAATATCAATGGTCAGCGTGATAACGTCTAGATTATATTGTTCTTTGATCCAGCGGATGGCCACCGAGGTATCCAGGCCACCCGAATAAGCTAATACGACACTTGACATACAATCAATACTCCTCTGAAGCTGTTCCAACCAATGCTTCGATTGTTTTTGCGAATGTTTTTGTGCGTTCTTCCCACTGCGATTTTACCTGTGCAAGCTGGTTGTTTATGGCTGCCAATCCCAGGTTACCCGCACCTCCCAGGTGATTGCGCGCTGAGAGCCGCTTGCTAAGCTGCTGCTGACTTTCTACGGGTAGTGGCATGTTGCGGTCTAACTGCGCTGTCACCTCTGCACCAACAATACGATAGGCATCGCGGAAAGGTAAATCTGCTGTAGCCGTGAGTTCATAGGCACGGTCGGCCGCAAACAGTTCGAAGGTACACGCGGCAATCAGACGTTCGGTATTAACACCGAGAGAGCTCACGACCAGCGTGCAAATCTCCAGGCTTTCCTGCACCAGGTTCAGCGCCTCCATAAAGGGGCGCTTCGTCTCCTGATAGTCCATATTGTAACCGGAGGGCAGGCCGCTGACGATGCCGAGAATCTGCTGTTGTAAAGCCAGCATGGTCTGAGTACGGGCGCGGACCAACTCCATGATGCCGAGGTTGCGTTTTTGCGGCATGATACTGCTTCCTGTACAAAGCTCCTGCGCGACCTGGAAGAATCCATATTCAACCGTTGTGAAGAGCAGGATGTCCTGTGCCAGCTTGCTCAGGTCGAGCATGATCTGTGCCAGCGCCTGCACAATGGCCGCTTCGATCTTGCCACGGCTATTCTGCACGTAAATGACGTTATGCTGCACGCGCGAGAAGCCGAGCAGGTCAGAGCTGTATTGCCGATCAATAGCGAGAGGTACACCGTAGCCAGCCGCCGAGCCAAGCGGGCACTGGTCATTGAGGCGGTATGCTGCGGAGAGCAACTGTTCGTCATCGAGCAGCGCCTCTGAAAAGCTGGATGCCCACAGGCCCACGGAGGAGAGCATGGCCCTCTGCATATGGGTGTAACCTGGCATGGGAACATCCGCGTGGGTGTCCGCGAAATCCAGCAGCGCTGTACAGAGCTCGCATAGTTTAGCGGCAATACTGTGAAGCTGCTCTTTGCCATAGAGGCGCAAGTCCACCAGGACCTGGTCATTGCGCGAGCGGGCCATATGAATCTTTTTACCGGCCACGCCCGCCTTCGCTACGAGGTAGTTCTCGACGCTGGTGTGTACATCCTCATCGGCTGGTGAGACAGTAAATGCCTGCTCCTGCTCCAGTTCCAGGACGCTGCGAAGAGCATCTTTCAGCGCCTGGTATTCGGCATCCTTGAGGATGCCCATGTGTTTGAGCATGGCTGCATGGGCAAGAGAACCCCATACATCGTGGCGAATCAGGCTAATATCGAGCGCACTGTTCTGCGCGCCCTCGAATCGCTCTACCTGTTCGTTCAGGCGATACCCTTTCTGCCACAACTTTGTCATTGCTGTTTCCCTTCCCCTGAGGTAGCAGCGAGCTGGTTGCGGCGTGCGATGAGCTCGTAGGGTAGGCCGCGAATGTGCGCGGCGGGAGCACATTCCTTCTGATTGAAGCTTGCGCTATTGATTGAACGCACATCCGGGAAGAAGAGACCGCTGGACGACGAGCGGGAGCGAATATCGATGTTGCCCTTGTAAAGTTCAACGACGTACTCCCCGTTCACGACCTTTTGCGTGCTGGCAATAAAGGCGTCGATGGCCTCTTTCAATGGGTGGAACCATTCTCCATGATAGACGAGTTTGGACCATTGCGCGTCCATCTGGCGTTTCAACTGAATCTCTTCTTTGGTGAGGCAGAACTGTTCGAGGTCGCGGTGCACTTTGAGTAAGATGGTCGCGGCCGGCGCTTCATAGATCTCGCGAGATTTCAGGCCCATGATACCGTCCTCAAAAAGGTCAATTTTCCCGATACCATTGGCGCCGCCGATAGTATTGAGTTGCTCGATGATCTGATCAAGAGGAAGCGTTGTATCGTTCAGGGCGACCGGCAGGCCGTTCTGCCAGGTCAATTTCAAGGTGGTTGGTTTATCAGGGGCCTTCGCGGGTGGCGTGAGCCAGAGCCAGATTGAATCGGGCAGTTCCGTGTCAAGGCCGATGCCGCCGCTGGCGATTGAGCGGCACCACATGGTCTTGTCATCGCCACCGGCAATGACCTCCTCAACCGGTACGCCGTAATGCTCCATCAGGAGCTGCTCTTCCCCGCGCGTGAGGTCAAAATCTCGCACGGGAACAAAGATGGAGAGGCCGGGCGCGAAGAGGCTGAAGACGTTGTGCATACGGTACTGGTCATTGCCTTTGCCGCTGGAACCTTCCATGAGGGCATCGCAGCCGAGTTCAAGGGCTTTCTGCGCGACATGGGCGGCAATGAGTTGACGAGTCATCGAGGTCGAGACAGGATAGCCATTATAGTCGGAATTCGCCTGGATGGCTTTGCTCAGCCACTGTTCGGTAAACTCCTGTTTGGCGTCGATAATAAGAGGGGAGATGCCCAACGTTTCTGCCCGCTCGATACTTTCCTGGATTTCGGCTTCACCCTGACCGACGTCAACGCTGATAGCTAGCAGGCTGCGGGCGTGGTATTTCTGCTGCGAGAGTTTGACGCAGAGCGTCGAGTCAAGACCGCCCGAGTAGGCAAGGGCGATGCTTTTGCCTTCTGGCACTTCGACCGAGTCAATTTTGTGTAGTGCAAGTTCGAGTGCGCTGCTGTGCTGGGTTGCAGGCTGGTTCTTGTTGACCGAATTGCTGATTGCCATTGTTTGATACTCCTTCAACGAAATGTGATGTGGAAGGAGCAGGGCAAAGAAAAAACCCTCGCTCCCTTCCTGAACATTGAAGAAGGGACGAGAGTAGTATGTTTATGCTACACCCGTGGTGCCACCCCTATTGTCTTTCAATCTCTCGAAGGAGAGATGCCACTCACTGGCGACGCCCTGGCTTACTGCATTGTAGCAAGGGTGGAAAGACCACTTTATTGCTGGTTGTTGTACTGCGTGGGAACCACCCACCTGTACCTACTTGCCCCTGTCGAGGTACGCTCTTGTATCCTACAGCAAGCTTTCTTCGGTCAGCCGCTCACGAAGGCGTTTTGAGAGGGATGATATCCATTCCGAACTTCCACTCTGTTTCGGATCGCTGTCGGTTTCCGCTCTCATACTCTGTTCGTTCAACGCGGGTCAGTGTTTCTAAATTGTCTTTGTTAAGCATACCAGTTTATTTTTGAAATGTCAACTAAAGAATTGAGGGCGAGCATATGCGATATATTTACGAGGAAATGTCTCTGATTTTGCGACATAATGTTTTGGGATGGGGAAAAGGATCAAAGGTATGTTATAATATATGGATAGACTGAAACTATTATCACCAACCGCCTCAATCCATCTCCCACCAAAGCTCAGAAACACCACACAAGAAATACACCAATCGCTTATAGTAAACCTGGTTCTCCGTCAAGTTTGACTTTGTTGGCGAATGACGGTTCTGGTGGAAATGAGGGATGCGACCAGCCAAGGGCGACCACAAGGGATCGCCCCTACCATGCCACGAAGTCCCTTCCCAGGCCCATTCGTCCATCGTCGGGA
>CATPCK010000241.1 GCA_955652655.1 uncultured Ktedonobacteraceae bacterium
CAACTTATCCAGCCATGCTGGATCAAAGCCTGCACCTGCGCAGGGCCCAATAACACAGCCACAGGCGCCCAGCCAGAATCAGTATCAGAACCCACAAACCTCCCGGCCCCCAGGTCAAACATCACCCGTAACTTCAAAACGCTCAGATTCAGGTTCACTTACGCTACAAGATGCCAGGTGGAGCAGTAGTAGACGCGAATAAAGTCTTGGAGTATTACATCTTGCTCCCTGGTTACATCGCTTGTCATGCCTACTGGTAACGTGCTACACTTCTCATAGAGGATGTAGCACGTTTACCATCTGGCCCATTTTCCTCAATAAAACAAGTAGTACGAGGTTGGACTTATGAGCAAATTAACATCGATCTCTGAAATGCAGAAGCTACATTTTAGCTCGAAGATCATCTGTGTCGATGGAGATGACGGTTTCCTGACGCAAGTTATTTTTGATCCGGCAGCCCATCGTATAACCCACATCGGTGTGAAACAGCGGCGTTTATTTGGAAATACAGTCTATCTCCCTTACGATACCGTCGTTAGCGCGACAGGGAGTGGGATAACAATTCGCGCTAAGCTCGTTGAAGTAGCTACCGCCAGCAGTTCAAGCCCCGGCGGCGTACTCCTGGACGACAAGAGTACTGTGGAGAATTCAGCCTCCTCCGCTAAAGGGAGATTGATGCTTATCGCACTGCATCCAGATAGTAATCAGATAGCCTACCTGGTAGCTCACGATCTACGTCCAGGCCAGGATACCCTGATCCAGGCGGAGTATATCACTGAAATCTCATCGGGGCATATCAAGATTAATGTGCCGGCAGCAACACTAAACGCTCTTGCTCCGTATCGACCGGATAGCGTTTTGCAGCGAGAGGTAGAGGCGGCGCTGTTCGGTACGACCCCTCTACACATCGATCTCAAGGGTATTTCGGCGCGTGTGCTGGATGGGGTACTCTACCTTGATGGCAACGTTTCAAGTTCGCTGCGTGCGGATATAGCGCAGGATCAAGCGATGGGGGTCAGCGGCTTATTAGAAATCAAAAACAAACTTGTTGGCGATGACAGACTGGCGAGCGACCTGGCAATGGCTCTGGGACGCGATGAGCGAACGCGTGATCTTCCCATCGGTGTTTATCCGCGCCTGGGAGTGGTTCGCCTGAGTGGTGCCGTGCATAATAGCGAGCAGAAAGCTGCCGCCGAAGAGATCGCGCGAAATTTTGACGGCGTGCGTTCTGTGATCAACGATCTCCTTGTCGATCCAAAGGCCGCACAACTCAATGTAATGTCTGGTGCTGAAGGTGGGGAGTCCATAGATAAGGTGCCTGGCAAATACATCAGGCATACTAAGTAGAGCTAGCAGCGATAGGTCGAGTTCGAGAAGGAGCCTGCATGCAGGCTCCTTCTTGCTGTCTTTTTTGTGAAACCAGTGGAGCAAGAGTGCCGTTCTATCTATAGCACATGATTACAGGTTGCGAAAGGAAGAATACTACATGGCAGAGAACGAAAAAAAGGTAAATGATCAGCATAACGACGCGGAAAAGCGTGGAAATAAACAGGATGATAATAAGATGGTTGGCCAGCAGCCAGCCGGTACCACAGCAGGTGATACGATAGCCAGCAGCCGTGATCTGGGAAGCGTGGGCGGTGGCTCTGTACCTGAGCCACGCAATCCGAGCATGGGGAGCGGTGAGTCTCCAGGCGGTATGAATACCCCTAATAGCACTGTGGACAGCGGTAGCACTACTGGTAGAGGCATGCCAGGCGCTGAACAGACGACGGATCGTGGTAGCGAGACGTTGAACGATATAGCAGGTGGTCGTGCTAACACAGTTGATCGCCATGCGCATGGGAATATCGGAGGGCGCAACCCTTCAGAACCGGGAACCTCGATGGGCGATCGAGATTCACGCAGTGGTAAAGAAGATCGTGGCGAGTCAGACATAACTGACCCGATGACTTCACGCCACCCGAGTAAGGTAAACCAGCATACCTCCGCCCCTGCAAATCAGGACGAGCAGTCGTAAGGAAAAGGGGAGGGACGAGATTCCCCTTGCCATGATTACTTGCACCGGCAGACCTGTACGCCTGGTTCATTGCAGGTGCACCAGTACTCCATATTGCTCTGCAAGATGCTTTCTGCCTCGCACTGCCGTTGCCATGCCGCTTCGGCTGGTCGCATGTATTCGCTCCAGGTCTTCCGCTCGATACCGTGGCGCTGGAGAAAGGCGTTCCAGTGCTGATCGTAGGCCTTCTCTGAGACGAAAAGAACGGCCTGGTCGGTTCGCGTCACCCACCCGCGGGCGGTGGCGCTCCACCATAGCTTGTTTCTCAGGAATGATTTAGGGCTCTCGTCTGCCTCGTTGACCTCGACTCGCACGGTTTCGCGGGTATAGCGCTCGCCTGCGAGTTCTGAGACAGCCCAGAGCAGGGCATCCGCGTAGAATGCCTGAACCGGCTCGCCCTCGTATAGCACCTGAGAATGCTTGCTGGCAATTTCTGCTTTCTGTGCGACCGCCGCCGGGGAGAGATGGTGCTGCTCCAGGATCTCTCTATAGGTGGGTCTCCAATCATCCATTCTTGTCATCAATCACGTGCTCCTTCCTTGTGTTCATGCAAATTCTCGCTTCCTTCCCATCCTGGCTCCATGTGACGCCTGAAAGGGTGCGTCTTGTTTCACCAGCGTTGAGCATAACAGCATCGATGAGACAAGTATAGGACGGTACCGGGCGCAGCATGGGATAGCGTGAGACAGAGATGGGACAAGATCGGACGGGAGCGGGACGCAGTGATCAGGCTGTTTGAGTGAAACGCGACCTGTGCTATAATGCAGCACAGGTCGCGTTTCACTTGAGAAACGAAGCGTCAGGGAGGTGCATCGTGAGAGAACCACTGTCCGATGGGATTGGCTCGTTTAGCAGCGGAGAGGAGCCGAAATTACCACTTCTGCAGGTGTACACCTTTGGTGAATTTGCCATGCAATGGCGAGTCCCCTCAGCAGGAGACGAGGATGCCTGGAAGAGTCGCACCTCAGCCCGCTCTCTCTTTCTGCTTCTTCTCTGTGCTCCCAATCGACAAGCCACGAGAAGCCAGCTTACGGGTATTCTATGGCCGGAGACGGACGAAGCGAAGGCGCGTGAATCGCTGCGCTCAGCAAGCAAGGTGCTGCGCAGAGTCGTGTGTACAGTAAGCCTTGAAGGACTGCTCGAAACCCGGCACAACGGCGATATTCTCAAACTGGCAGACCAGGCGCGTCTCTGGGTAGACGTTGACGCATTTGAAACCCTGGTTCAGCAGGCCAGCCGGGAAACCGAACTGCGGCAGGCACTCGTGCTCTGGCAAGAGGCCAGGCAAATGTGATAATTCGATGACAGCAAAATGGTACAATTCTGTGACGTAAAGCAGGGAACTCTTTGTTCAAGTC
>CATPCK010000242.1 GCA_955652655.1 uncultured Ktedonobacteraceae bacterium
AGAACAACAGGAGAGGGAAGCGCGAGAAGCGCAAGCACGCGAGCGGCAAGTAGAAGAGCAACAGGAGAGAGAAGAACAGGCAGCCAGAGAACAAGCGAGGAAACGATTCCCCGCCTGGTTCATCCTGCATGAACTCAATACAACGTCTTTCATTGCCTGGTGTAGTCTCTTCTTCCTCCTGAGCGGACTGGGCTGCGCTGTTGGTATTGTAACTCAATCCCTGCCTCTGACACTTGGCGCAATAGTGATCACAGCCCTACTGGCCTATCTCCTTGGTTATCACCGCACTATCCATCGCATGCCAAAGAGACTACAAAATCGCTTGAAGCAAAACACACGAGAGTATTCCTCTCTCTCACAGAGAGAAGACAAAGACTCGGATTCGCTAATCATCTACATACTTGTTCCTCTCGGCATTGTCGTTATCTGCAGTTTCATCGCGCTCTTCCTCGTCAACTATATATCGCTCCTCAAGTACAATACACAACTGACAGGTCATCTTCTCTGGTTTACCCATTCCTGGTGGTTGGGCAGACAAATCAAGGCAGGGCTACTCATTGGCGCCACTCTATCGCTGATTACCTTCATTATTAGCTGGTCTAGACCTCGAAAAAATGTTGGTCTTGCTCTGCGTAAAGCCTTGACCTGGGGCGTACCTTGGGGTTTCTTATGCTTGCTCATCTGCTCGTTGTTTGGGTTTATATTCGACTGGGGCTTCGGCTTCGGCAGTGGGTGGAGTTCCAGTTTGCTTGGATTCGCTGCCGGTGCCATTGGAGGAGCGGGTTTAGGAAGCTCGTTTATTATCTGTATGAAAGGTAAGCCACTTTTTTAGCTTCCCAGGTTCATCGAGTTTGAAACTTTTTTTAGACAGGGAAAAATGAGGACAAGAAAAGTAAGTTAGAAGCACTCCGGGGAGGATATTATGCAGAGAAGTAGAGAAGCTCAGGACATATCTCGGCCACGACAGACTACTCAACACTCAACGAGTAAGGTGCGAGAGTCAACGACCTATCATCCATTGTGGCATAAGTCGGTCATTGATGGTCTAATATCGGACTCAACAATTGAATCGGGGCAGGGAGCACTTGCACATGTTGAAGAGAGATCATCAACCAATATTAAGCTGACGAAGGCGCCGCTACGGTCGCGACATATAGAGCCACAACCATGCGACTTTCTTATGAAGAGCGATGTGGAGGCATGGAGACGGTGGCGGGAGGAGCATCCTAAGCTTCGACCTGATCTGAGTAGAGCCGATCTGCGCGGTCTTGATCTGCGCAGGTTTGACCTTCATGACGTTAACCTGGCCGACGCCAATCTTAGCGAAACTAAACTTAACCGAGTTAACCTCAGGGGAGCGATCCTGACGCGGGCTGATCTGAGTGGGGCTAAATTGAACGAGGCTAATCTCCAGGAGGCTGATCTGAATGATGCCGATCTCAAGGGAACGAAGCTCAGAGGGGCCGATATGAGCAAGGCTCAACTGAAACAAGCAAACCTGAGCAAGGCCGACCTCAGTGAGGCTACTCTTCAAGATGTTGATCTCACCAAAGCTAAACCGAAGAAGGCTAAACTTAACCAGGCTGATCTAACTGGCGCCATGCTTGCAGATGCTAATCTCAGAGGAGCCCTTGCCAGGGGGGCCAGGTTCAGTGGAGCTATTCTAACGAAGGCCGATCTAAGCAGAGCCGATCTGACGGACGCTTCTCTCCCAGATGCCAATCTCGGCGAAGCTATTCTCAGGGAGACCCACCTTGATGGAGCGATACTGACGAAAGCTAATTTGAGCGGAGCTTACTTGATCGAGGCTATCCTTCCAGAGGCAAATATGAATAATGCCGATCTTGAAGGAGCGACACTCAGAGGGGCCGATATGAGCAAGGCTCAAATGAAACAAGCAAATCTGAGCAAGGCCGACCTCAGCGAGGCTATGCTTTACGATGTTGATCTTACCCAGGCTGTACAGAAAAAAGCCAATCTCGCTAGAGCAGACCTGACCGAGGCCAATCTTAGTGATGCTAATTTTGGGGGAGCGATCCTTAAAGAAGCTACTTTCAAGGAAACCCGACTCGAGGGAACTAATCTCAGTAAGGCTACACTCAACGAGGCTGTTTTTGAGGAGGCTGATCTCAGAGGAACTACTTTTGTTGGGGCATCCCTATACCGGACGTTTTTCCTAAATGTTGACCTCAGTGAGTCAAAGGGATTGGAGACTGTGGATCACCAGGGTTCTTCGATCATTGACCTTGATTCGATTGTCCGGTCACAACGCAACATGCCAGAGATATTCCTCCGTCGCGCCGGTGTACCAGATATTATTATCGATTCCATGCTTTCCCAGGTTGATCATCCCATTAAATACCATAGCTGTTTCATCAGCTATTCGAGCAAAGATGAGGTCTTCGCTAAAAAGCTCTATATCGATCTGCGACGTCTTGGCGTACTCTGCTCGTTTGCGCCTGAGGATCTGAAAATCGGTGAGGTATTCTATAACAGAATCTGTGATTCTATTCGCGGCAACGATAAGCTCTTGCTCATCCTCTCCGAAAATTCTATCAAAAGCTCCTGGGTACAAAAGGAAGTGGGAATCGCCTCTCAGAAGGAGGGTGAGGACGAGCCGTCGGTACTCTTTCCTATCCAACTTGATAACGCAGCAGAGACTACCGACCAGGACTGGGCCGCCAACATTCGCAGTAGGCTCCATATAGGGGATTTCACTCGCTGGCAACAACCCGATACCTATCAGTTAGCGCTCGCCCACTTGCTCCAAAGTCTTAAAGTAGACTCTTGAATGTACAATCATCTCTCTTCTATGTAACAGGGTTAAATGGAGGTTCTCCACGCAGGAGGCGGCCAGCCTCTTCTGCCGCCTTACGGCGTAACTCGCGCGCGCTTTGCTGCGAGTACCAGGCAACGTGCGGGGTGAGCAGTAAGTTCTGCAGTTCACCACGTAGATAGGCATCGAACAGTGCATTCTCCACAGGTGGTTCATGCTGGAGCACATCTATTGCTGCAGCGGCAAGCCGCCTGGTGCGCAGAGCCTCGTACAGGGCTTGCTCGTCAATCACGGGGCCGCGCGCAGTATTAACCACTACCGCATGGGGTGGGAGTAAGGCCAACGCCGCTGCATCGATCATATGGCGCGTCTCATCGTTGAGTGAGCAGTGGATGCTGAGAGCGTCGCAGTCCTGCAGGAGATCGGACAGGCTCTCCACGCGGGTCGTACGCGTGACCTTATCCTGCCCGCGCGGCACGTAGGGATCGTACCAGCGCACATTGAGGCCGAAGCTTTGCGCGCGCCGGGCGGTCGCCTGCCCAATGCGACCAAAACCAAGCACGGCGAGCGTGCTTCCCTGCAGTCGTTGGATGGAGGCAAAGCGGGTCGCGTCCCACCAGGCCTCTGGGCGTGTAGCAGTTGGGAGGGCAGCGCTAAGGTCGCGTAGACACCATAGCAGCAGGGCCATCGCGTGGTCTGCCACCTCGTCAGTGCCGTAGTCCGGCACGTTGCAGACCGTGATGCACGCGGTTTGGGCCGCTATTACGTCAATGTTGTCGTAGCCGACGCCTGCACGTACGATACCTCGTACGCCGGCCCGACTGAGCGCGGCGAGCGTGGGAGCATTAAAAAACATCTCGTACCAGGTGATCAAGACCGCAGCAGGTCGTTCTTCGACAGCGCGCACAAGATCAGCCGGCGTGGGTGGGTGTCCGATAAGGGAAAGTAGCGCGTCAACCTCCACACCTGGCAGTACCTCGCATTCGAAGCCTGCATCTGGCTGGAAATCAGTTATAAGCACGCGCATTATTGGCCTCCTTTTCCGAGGCAACCACAGAACCAGGGGAGCGCCCCTCCAGGGCGACCGCCAGGGTCGCCCCTACACATTCTTTCTCAATGTTTGACCTCAGGGCCGGAGAGGGTGACGAATTCCGGGCTCGCAATACGGCGCAAAGTCTCACCTTCCTCAGCCCAAACGCGGTAAGCAGCCTCGGCAACCTGGTCGGCACACTCGTCGGGGATAGACACGACGCCATTAACGTCTCCATGCAGTAAATCACCCATACAGACGCGCATCCCGGAGATCGTCACCTCATCTCCGACACTTACGCAGATGGGGTTGCCGTGTGAGACAACCAGTCCGGCGCAGAAGTACTGGAAGCCCCCAAGCGTAGCGACTTCCTTCGCATCGCGCAAACCGCCGTCCGTGAGGATACCGATGGCCCCAAGTCGCTTCATAAGCGTAGACATAACCTCACCGGCATGGCAGGAGTGCAGGCGATCCGGGCCTACATCCTGCATGACCACAATAGCTGGTTTAGGGGCGTTCGTCAGCAGCTCATACAGCTTTTGGAAGCCGATGCCCTGGCGTCCCTCGGTGGTGCTATCTACCGTGCAGGTAACGGCATAGCCGACGGTGGGAGGCAGTTCCGGCAATATGCAGCGGATATCGGAGCCCACGTACCCTGCAACACGCGGGCGCACCTTGAACGTTTCGATGGCGTTGGAGATTGTCGGACTATCAATGCGGCGTAATGCGCTAATCTGCTCAAAGCTAAGTTTGGCAACCATGGAATTTTCTCCTTATCTGGCGGTCCATCCCCCATCGATGACCAACGTCGAGCCAGTGATAAAAGCGGCCTCGTCTGAAGCAAGATACAGTGCGGCTGCCGCGATCTCCTCAGGGCGCCCCATACGTCCAACGGGTTGGCGTGCATGGAGTTGCTGGCGCACTTCATCCTTGTTCTCAGCAAAGTTGCGCTCCAGATACCCCTCTACAAAAGGAGTGTGAACGGTACCGGGGCAGATGGCATTGGCGCGGATGCCCTGGTTCGCGAAGTCGATAGCGATGGAGCGCGTCATACTAATCACAGCGCCTTTGCTCGCGCCATAGGGGAAACGCCGGTCGACAGCGATCATACCAGCAACCGAAGCGATGTTGACGAGTATGCCTCCGGCCGGATTTTGCCGCAACATCTGAGCCAGCGCATACTTCGAACAGAGGAAAACGCCACGCGCATTGACTGCCATCACACGGTCCCAATCCTCGGCACTCGTTTCCAGCACATTGCCAACGTGACTGACCCCCGCGTTATTCACCAGGATATCAAGTCGTCCATACTGTTCCACCATCTCCTGCATTGCCATCCGTACCTGCCCCTCGTCCGCTACATCGAGGTGCCGTGCCCGCGCCAAACCATTCCGCTCATCGATCTCTGCTACGACGGCAGCAGCAGCATCTTCCTGGATGTCGGCAACGGTAACCTGTGCTCCCTGCTGCGCATAGAGCAGTGCAATCTCTTTGCCAATACCTGAACCCGCGCCCGTAACGAGCGCAATCTTGGAATCCAATCTGAACATAGTGTACTCCTGTGACGAAATTTGGACACGCTACTCACTTTTATGCT
>CATPCK010000243.1 GCA_955652655.1 uncultured Ktedonobacteraceae bacterium
CGGCTCAAGCATCCGTTCCTTGCCGACCTGGGCCAGCAGCGCTTCCCACTCGGCGCGTCCACTACGTAGAGACTCAATGAAGGTAGCCTTGTCCATGAGCATCTCCTTCTCGTTCGTTCTTTACAGCTTTTCCTCTCAGTTTAGTATAACATGGTGAGTGGACATTCCCTGTGCTAAATGAACCAGATTACCAGGGTAATCTGCTCAGTTTCAAAAGCCTCTAGACTTTTCGCGCGTGTGGGTTTTCCTCGTTTGGCAAGGTAATGGTCGAATTCGGTGAGTGTGTACTCCATGCTGTAAGACGGCATCATAAATATCCGTACTGTACACTTCGCTCCGATAAGCGGGAAGTTGATACCACACATCCTTGATCCGCAGGATAGTCAGACGTGTTTCAGGAGTCAGTTGTTGCTCAATTTTTTATAGCTGCTCATTCTTCGGCTCAACTGCTTTGAGGCCTTCCTGCATAAAACGAGGCTCTGGGTAGGCACCGACCATTTCAATACGGTCGTTCACCACGATTTTGGGTACACCCTGTACCTGGTAACGCTGGGCCATGTCGATGAACTCGGAGACTTCGACCACATCAGCGGTGATATGTTCGTTTTCGATATTTTTCCGAGTTGCATGCCGATTGCCGCAGCCACCACACTATGATCTCTTCGCAAAACTGAGAATCATAAAGTACGGAAATTGATACCCCCTGGGTAGAAGTTTGTCGCTCATGTTATGAAAGAACTGCTCAGGAGTTGGCACATCCACCAGGCGCTGTAACTGAAATCCTGCTGCCAGGGCCGCGTCCAGGTATTCTTCCAGCGTTCGCTGGTAAAAATGGACTTTGATGCCTTCTAGTGTCAATCCTCGATACGAGAACGCCCTGCCCGAGTCGAAGTAATTCTTCAGGTGATTGCGCACGACATAAGAATAAGGGTTGTTCATGGAGAGCACCAATCGCCCCTCATCTTTGACGACCGAACTCAGTGTCGCGAGAAAGCCTTGATAGTCATAGACATCGTTGAGCACGAAGTGGCTGGCGATCAAATCGAAATGTTGCTTATAGTCAGAAAGTGGCTGGCTCAGATCGGCCACCCGGTAGTCGATTCTGCCTTCAGCATCCCTCGAGCGGGCCACCCGAATCAGGCGCGGGGAAATGTCAATGCCTGTGACGTTGGCACCGCGCCTAGCAAGAATTCTGCCGAGATAACCTTCGCCACAGCCAGCATCCAACACAGTCAGGCCGGACACATTGCCGATGACCTCCAAAAGCCGGGGTACGAGCGGTTCATTTTCGATCCCTTCTTCTTCCCGTTTAGCAACCAGCTCGGCGTACTCATCAGCGAAGTCATCGTAGACATCGATCTTAGGCTCCATGACATGCACCCTCTCCAGTAAAGAGACGATCATCGCACCTATTGTACCATAAACGAACGTACGTTCCCGAACGCACCCATACAAGGTTCTGTTGGCGAATGACAGGTCTGGTGGAAATGAGGGGTGCGGCCCAGAGAGGGCTGCCTGCCGCTATATCAGTACTTTGTCGGCTCGCGAATTTTCCTCTTCTTCCGCAGATACCGGCGTTGCAGGAACTGTTACAGCACTTTTCTGATTAAGAGTAGATCGGCGTGCGAGCAAGACGGGTGAGACACGATAGACTTCACGTGCAAGGCCGAGTCGTTCGAGCGTCCAGATCACATAGCCGGAGAGATCGAACTGCCACCAGTGCAACCCGTGGAAGGCTGAACGCGGAAAAGCATGGTGATTGTTATGCCAACCTTCACCAAATCCGAGCAGGCCAACAAGCCATTCGTTGCGGCTCCGGTCGTTTGTCTCGAACTCACGCTTCCCAAAAGTATGGCACACAGAATTGACGCTCCAGGTGACATGGTGTGTGAGGAAGATGCGCACAAGTCCGCCCCACAGGAGACCTGTCCAGCCGCCAATTAAGAACGGGATAACCAGTGACAATGCCGCCCAGAGAAAAAATGTACGACTGACAAAGACAACAATCGGATCTTTGACAAGGTTGCGACAATACACATTGGGATCAGCCATGTTGTCTCTGAGCAACCAGCCCGTATGTGCATGAAAAAAACCCTCGACGGGGCTGTGCGGGTCACCTTCACGATCAGAATGAGCATGATGCTTGATGTGCGTTGCTGCCCAAACAAGCGCAGACCCTTCCCAAGACATGGAGCCTAGAACGAGCAAGATCAACTTCACGACAGGATGAGGGCGGAAACTCCGGTGAGTCAACATTCGATGATAACCAATAGTCACACCAAAGGCGACGAGAGAGTACAGTATTGCCAGCAACGCGAGATCAGACCAGTTGACGGCCCGCGCCCACAGCAAGTATATGGCGAACACGGTGGCAAGAAAGGGAACGACGACGACGACGAGTACGACAGATTTATAAAGTGTTTTAGATTCCATGTAACCTCCAATATTAGATATACCTTCTGAGGTAGGTCATTAGTAAGAGAGGAATGGATGAAGATTTGTTTCACCAGGTTCAGACCGACTCACTACATGCCATAACAATCAGTCCAAGAGTGGCTGGCATAGCACTTTTTCCTTTCATGAAGCGTTTACAGCGTAATGGCCGTCCCGCTCTGTGCGCTCTGCTGGGCGGCTTCTATCACCCGCAGCGTGGTCAGTACTCCCGCCGGGTCAACGGGCGGCCGGCCTCCGCTGAGCAGCGCGTCGCGTAGCAAAATATAGAATTCTTCATAAGCGCCTGGCAGCGTCTCGATGGGAGTATCAATACGTATGCCACTGACATCTGTGAGCATACGTCCCCAGCGTTCCGGTGGCTCAAGGCCCCAACCAGCATTGCCTGGTCGCATACCCGTAGTGAGGGCGTGTTCCTGGGGATCCAACCCCCACTTTTCGTAGGTGCCGCGCAGCCCATGAAGCCGTAAGCGCGGCCCCTGAATACGAGCAACTACACTCATCCAGAGATGCGCCAGTACACCAGTAGCAAACTGCAAGGCTACAAACGTATCGTCATCTACCTGTGCGCCTGAACGCCGCTTCTCCAATTCGGCATAGACGCGCACCGGCTGCCCGAAGAGTTGAATGGCCTGGTCAATCAGGTGACTTCCGAGGTCGTAGAGCAGCCCACCAGCCTCTTCGGGAGCTGAGTATTCTCGCCATGCATGAGTACGCGGCGCAGCGCGGTAGCGCTCGTAGCGCGACTCGAAACGTGTAATCGGCCCAAGCAGATCGGCGGCAATCAATTGGCGTACCGTTAGAAAGTCATTGTCCCAGCGCCTGTTCTGAAAGACCGTAAGCACCTTTCCCGTGCTTTGACTGGTCTCTATCAGCTTCTCCGCGTCGGCAACGCTGGCGGCCATGGGTTTGTCGATCACAACGGGAAGCCCGGCGTTCATAGCAGCCATGCCAAGAGGTACGTGGTTGCGATTGGGGGTCGCTACCACAGCCAGATCGTAGCGCGACGGGTGACGCCACAATTCGTCAGCCGTTGAGAGTACCTCGGCGTCGGGGAAATCACGCTGGGCGTGCTCCTGACGCCTGGGATTACTGGTGACTATAGCCGCCACCTCCATGCCCGCTACCGAGGAAACCAGGGGGGCATGGAAGACGGAACCAGCCAGGCCATAGCCGATGATGGCAACGCGCAGCGTTTTCGCCCTTGCCTCTGAATCAGGTGATACCATATGAAACTTCTCCTCATAGTTTTTAATATAGCTCTTCATTACTATGATAGCCTGTGGTAGGGGGTTTGACAACGCTAGAGCGCGACAGTGAAAAAGAGTGATATAAAGCCATTGAGCTATGACGTTGGGTGATTTGCCACTTGAGGATTTATGACCATGCCTTGTCTGGTTGGCCAGGCCACGTCCAAATCCTGCTTGACACATCGTCAACTAGCCCCTACAATCGTTTTATCGAAGTAGGTATATTGTGTGCATTCCTCATTTGGGAGGCAAATGGATGGAGGATCGTCTAGAGCGCCGACTTGGGAACTATCAGTTAACTCGTTTACTCGCGCGGGGAGGCTTCGCAGAAGTCTACCTCGGTCAGCATATCTACCTCAAAAATCAGGCCGCTATCAAAGTCCTCCAGACGCGGCTCTCAGGCAATGATATGGAAAGCTTTCTCAACGAGGCGCGTACTGTGGTGAATCTGATCCATCCTAACATTGTACGCGTGCTTGAGTTCGGTGTTGAGGGTGATACCCCTTTCCTCGTCATGGATTATGCGCCGAACGGTTCTCTCCGCCAGTGTTATCCCAAAGGAGTGCAACTCCCGCTTTCCTCCGTAAAAGCTTACGTCAAGCAGGCAGCAAGCGCATTACAATATGCTCACGATCAAAAACTGATTCATCGAGATATCAAGCCGGAAAATATGTTGTTGGGAGGTAACAACGAGCTACTCATTAGCGATTTTGGCATCGCCGTCTTCGCGCATAGCTCCCTCTCTGAAAGCACACAGCAGGTCGTTGGCACTGTCGCTTACATGGCTCCTGAACAGGTGCAGGGGAAGCCGCGACCGGCCAGCGATCAGTACGCATTGGCCATTGTCGCCTACGAGTGGCTCTGTGGAGAGCGACCCTTTCACGGCAACTTGACAGAGATAGCGACGCAACAGATGTTTACCGATCCTCTCCCGCTGCGCGAGAAAGTGCCGGATATTCCTCCTGCTGTCGAACGGGCGATTATGACCGCGCTCGCCAAAGACCCCCGGCAGCGATATAGCACAATCCTGGATTTTGCCAATGCATTAGAGTGCGCCAGTCAGTCCATTCCTCGACCAACTCAGCCAACGCTTGATCAGAAGAGCCCGATGCTCTCTAAGACGCTTGTTGTGGGGAGCAACGACTCCTCTAAAGCAGTGACCCATTCCTCTAGGACAAGAAAAGAGCAGGTTACTGTAGATTCTCCCGCCTGGAAAACAGGTAGAAAGCTCTTTGCTGTTGAAGGTATCAAGAAACATCAGGTATTCTATGTGGTATTGGGCGTGCTTCTCTATACTCTTTCGAACAACTTCGTTATGCTCATTCACCTCCCACCAGTTCATGGGAATGAATTACTCTGGATTTTACCAACGCTTGTTATCCCCGTTGCGTTCGGCATTATCTATGGATTTTGGGCGGGTCTTGTTACTGGCGGACTCGGTTACTTTTTAGGGTCCTATATCTCCATCGTTATTCGCTCGAACAGTGTACCAAGCAGTTCGATCGGTTTTCTCACACTCTCTGCATTACCGCTGCCCTGGTATTTCCATCTAGGATTCCTTTCCACTGGTTCGATCGCAGGCCTTGCCACCATCATCACAAAAGGGCGTTATCAATCCATCCAGAATATTGCTGTTGCGGAGTCTTTCAGCGTCATTGGCATACTCAGCGGCTTCTTCATCGTTTTCAATAATTTCTGGCCTCATCTCTACCATAACGAGTCATTGTTGATCGATTTTACCCATATTGCTCTTCCGAATATGATGCTTGTCTTGATTTTGCTCCCTCTTATACTAACGATACAGAGCCTTTTCAACAAAGATAAATGACCTTCGGCACCTCACAGCTGAGGCTGCATGTAGCTGGATTGGAAAAAATACCTGGTATTACGCGAGCTGTCATGAGTAGCTGGAAGGCTTCGTAAAGCGCGATTATCTGTATGAAGTGAAAGACACAGGCTGCTCGCAATGCTTACTCTCGCTTCAACTTGTCCGGCGCTATTTGCTTGAGCAATGCTAGGAGAATCGGGAGGTTGGCTACTTTGAAGGAGCGTGCGCTGAACCAGAGTCTGGACGTTTCCTCCCGGATTATCATGACGAGCAGTGAGATAATGCGAATGTTCTTCACCTGGCTCCAGGGTAGCATCTCACCGTTGCTTTTGCAGACCCCTTGTTGGCTGAGGCTCAGCGGGCCAAAGCTGACAAGGTCTCCTGCATGGTAGGTTGCAAGCACCTTGGGAAACAGGAGCGTGTTGACCTCACTCTTGATGGTATCGCCCAGTTCTTCCAGGCCTGCGTATGCCTCATCGATTTCCACTTGTTTGCCATCATTGCGCTGTATCGTGTACTTGTGACGGCTTATGCCACCATAACGGCTAAACACAATGTATTCCCAGATACAAGCAATCTGGTCCCAGCGAAATGCCTCAGGGGTTTGCCCTTGGGCTGAGGTAAAACCTTCGCGGTACACGCGTATGCACCATGAGCTACGCAGCGCTAGTTTGAGGTAATACCAGATGCCGAAAGCGAGACAGACCAGGCCAACAATGCTGAAAATCAAGACCAGTATGAGAGCGGAAGAGCCTGAGAAGATTCCAATTGCAATGCCAAGGCTGAGAAGGATGATGCCTCCTAACAAGAAGCCAAATCCGGTGATGCGCGTGGTGCCAAGGATAGCTCGCACGACCACAATGATGAAAGCAGACGGAATGAAGATAAGTAACAGACCACCGCCACTTAACCGTTCAAGAGCAATGATGGTGATTAGAACAACCCAGGCGACCAGCTAGGCTATACAGAGGATGTTTCTTTTCAGTGATACAACATAGAGCCCGTATGCGGCAAGAAAATTGCCCAGATTGTGTGCTGCTATGAGCTGCTGCTCGGACAACGGCTGCTCTCTTCCCTGCGTATCATACGATGACATCAGTGAACTCCTTTGTCCTCCTCTTAGATATTGCCCATTGTACAAGATGCGCAGCGCTCCTTGCCACCTAAACCGATGAGATCTATCATACCTGGCTCAGTGGCAAAAAACCCTAGGACACGCCCAGGTTTTTGGAGCGCGCCCAGCAGGGTTCCAACCTGCGATTGTAGCCATTTATACCTGATCATCAGACACCTCTTCTATCAGTTCCGTCGCAGGTACTCCTAGCGCCTTAGCTATCCGTTCCAATGTCGTGAAGTTAATGGAGTAGTAGGGATCATCAAAAATACGGCGTATGGTCGAGTATCCGACATCGGACAATCTCGACAGTTGCCCTTGATTAATGCCTCTGGACTCTGCTAACTCCCTAATCTTCAGTCTTATCATGGCCCTACTCTCCAATTTAGTATTTACGGCATTTTATCACATCTCCCTCTTGACTTGAACGCCCATTTTTGGGTATCCTTTAATAAACACATGTTCACATTTGAGCGTTCATTTGAGGACATCCAAAAAGGAGTAATGCCAATGGCCACACACGCTAAAGCACAACCGTTAGCGAAGATCACGGACCCTGATTTTGCAGCAGGATACGAAGAGGCACAGTTAGCATGCTATGCTGACTGCGCGTCCCATACTGACATGGGCCTTGTCGAGACAGTGCGAGCGATGCTGACCGAGTATGCTGTAGAGATGGGCTTATCTGAACAGCAGCTTCGACGTAGCACAGGTTTTATCATCGGGATACTGAGTAGAGGATAATAAGGCAAGGTATCTGGGCATCTTGCCTGGGTACCTTCAATGAGATACCGATGGTCATTGAGGTAAGCAAGAGGAGTAAATGACGTGGGACTATTTGGGCCAAAGCGCCATACTAAATCTTCTGGTGAATATAGTGAGATCGTTATTGCTGAACGTCTACTGAGAGCGGGGTACAATGTGCTAACTCCCTCTGGAGACAGTCTGCGCTATGACCTGGTGATTGAAGATGCTGATGGGAAGTTTTGGCGGGTGCAATGTAAAACGGCATGGCTAGAGACGCGCGGAAGCGATGAGGTGGTCAAGTTCGCAACAGCAAGCAACCATTACCACTATCGGGGCGGTAAATACGATCATGCGCGTCGTGGATACCAGGGACAGGTGGAGTACTTTGCCGTTTATAGCCCCGATCTCGATAAGGTGTATTTAATTCCTATCGATCATGCAGGAGCATCTGATATGTCTCTGCGTTTGACAACGCCGAAAGGGAGGAACCAGCATGGAATTAAGATGGCGGAAGATTATGAATTGTAGGACGCGCCCAGCAGGATTCGAACCTGCGGCCAACGGTTTAGAAGACCGTTGCTCTATCCACTGAGCTATGGGCGCATTGCATGAAATGACGAAAGGGATAACATTCCCGAATTCCGTTGCTATCATAAAAGATAGATTGTGCTATGTCAAGCACAAAACATGACCATGATTGGCCGCTAGAGCGGGTCTCGCGCCTGCAGATGCACACCCGCTCTAGCAGCCAATCAGGGGTATTTCACTTGACAAGTAGGGGCAAAAGACATATAATACCAGTAAATCTGAGTAGCTAAGTAAGGATTTCGGAGAGCAGCCGCTTTCTGTGTTAAGTATATTACAAGATAGCAGCCAGCAGATGGAGTAAATCGAATGAGTCAGGCAAACCCAGTAGAACAGGAAAGCTATATTGGTGGATTCCATGTAGCCGAAAACTATGCATTCAAGTCCGGAAGGGGACTGAACCGCGAGATCGTTGAGAAAATCTCCGAAATGAAGGGCGAGCCCAGTTGGATGCGAGATTACCGCTTGAAGAGCCTTGAGCACTTCTGGAAACGCCCGATGCCAACCTGGGGTGCTGACCTGTCGGGTATTGACTTCGATAATATCTATTACTATATCAAGCCAGTACAGGAACAGGGCAAGACCTGGGAAGAGGTCCCATCCGAGATTAAGGATACGTTTGATCGGCTGGGCATTCCGGAGGCTGAGCGCAAGTTTCTCGCCGGCGTGACTGCGCAGTACGAGAGTGAAGCAGTCTACCACAAGGTGCGCGAAGACCTGGAGAAGCTCGGCGTTATCTTCACCGATATGGATACGGCTCTGCGCCTGTACCCAGATATTATCAAGGAACACTTTGGCACGGTCATCCCCTACACAGACAACAAGTTC
>CATPCK010000244.1 GCA_955652655.1 uncultured Ktedonobacteraceae bacterium
ACCCTATCCCCCTGGAGGAGGTAGAACGCACCCACATCAGTAGTACCCGTATTCGCGCATTGGTCAGCGAAGGGCGAATTAGCGATGCAAATGAGCTATTAGGCCATCCGCTTACGTTATCTGATATTGTAAGACACGGCGCACAACGGGGAAGACTTCTAGGATTCCCCACCGCTAATCTGATACCCGAAACCCATAAGCTCTTACCAGCCGACGGCGTCTATGCCGTACGGGTAAGTACAAACGGCCCTGTTAGTGACGGAGCCAATGCTTCTCGCGTCTATAACGGTGTAGTTAATATCGGGGTTCGCCCAACCTTCAACGGGAAGGAGCGCATTGTAGAAGCACATTTGCTCGATGTTCAACCAGATCTCTATGATAAACGTATTACAATAGACTTCATTGCACGATTGCGCAATGAGCAACGATTTGCTAATATAGACGCACTGAAATCGCAGATTGCTGCCGATGTGCAACAAGCGCGTCAGGTTTTAAATTAGGGGGTGAGCATGATGAACGCTCGCCGGAATCCACTTTCGAGATTGAATGCATGGATAGAGAGCACGGTGGAAAAATTCATTGCTTTTTTTGTACGAACACCAGTTCAACCAGCCTTCATAGCCAGCAAGCTAGAAAGTGCCATGGAGAACGGTACGTTTCTGCAGAAGGCAGGCCAGCGCCTGGCTCCCAATGTCTTTGATATCTATCTCAATATCAAAGACCATCAGCGCTTATCTCCCAGCCAATTCACCCTGATCAGAGATTGGCAGGAATCCCTTATTGCCTACGCCAGGAGAAAACACTACACATTAAAAACCGATCCCATTTTGCGCCTGCATGGAGATAGAAATGTGCGCCTTGGCCTGGTGCGTATCGAGGCCAAACAAGAAGACGCGAAAAGCTTGAGTTCAGAGACCGGAGATGGCGCGGGCATTATGTCCACCCAGGCCCTCAGCCCTGAACAATTAGCCCTCCTGCGAGCGCAACTGGCGCCAGGACAACAGCTCCCCGGTATTGATAACGCCATGTCACCAAACCAGGTGAAACCACCCGTCATGGGGATGGGTAGCCAGTACAATAGCCCTTTTGCACCGCCAGTCATGTCAATGGTACCGCCGGTCGCCGCACCACCTTTACCATGGGCACGGCTCTCTATTCGTTTACCGCAGGCTGGCCAGCAATATTACCAGATTGAAAAACCCGTTATCAATATTGGTCGTCAGCTCAGCAACGACATCATAGTCGAAGACAAACGCGTCTCTCGCAATCATGCCCAGATCAAGTACCAACCTGATGGCCAGTTTGCTATTTTTGATCTTGGCAGCACCAACGGTATCACCATCAACAATACACCCAATATGCGCCAACATATCCTGCGCAATGGCGACCGGTTCACCATTGGCAGTTATGATTTCTACTTTGAACGAAGGTGAGATCTTTTTATGCCCCTTTCGCTCGATGTTTTTTTATTGATATTGCGTCTCTTACTAATAATTTTGCTTTATCTCTTTCTTATGCAGGTAGTTATCGCCATAACACGTGATTTGAGGAGAACAGCAGTAACTGCTGCCGACGAATACAAGGGAACACCCATCGTCGGCCACTTGATCGTTGTCGATAGCGGGCCCAGCAGCCTCCTCCCAGGAACGCGCTTCGATCTCGAACCCAAAACTACCATCGGGCGCGCACCGACAAGTACAATCCGGCTGTCTGACAACTTCATCTCAAGCGCCCACGCCTCTATCGAAAATCGTCATGGTACCTGGTATGTGCGCGATATCGGCAGCATGTACGGCACCTATGTCAATAACCAGCCCGCCCGCGAAGCCATCCCTGCCCGTCCGGGAGATATCATAAAAATTGGCTTCATCAGCTTTAAACTGGCCCAATAAACAGCGTTTTAGTGGGGTTGTGGGATGCCCCGCATTTCCCCTTCCTAAAGGTATTAGCACTAGAAACAAGAGGACAACTAATGGCACGTCAAACACCTTTCGGTACAATCAAAAGGTATCGCTGGAAAGAACTGGGACTATTCATTATCCCTTTCATGGTCTTCCTGCTCGCTATGACCCAGCTACTACTCGCGAGGTCGGTACGAGCTGGATTAGTCCCTACCTCTTCGTTGAGTGCCAAAAACCTACCAACCGTAGAGGGCCTTATTCCCGTCCTCGGTATCATCGCTATCTTATTCGGCGTCAATGTGTTATTAAGCTTCACCTTCCCAAAGGCCGATCAGGTGCTACTGCCTCTTGTTGGTCTCCTCAGCGGCATCGGCGTCACGATGGCTCTGCGCATAGGACCAAACCTTTTTCCTCCAGACCCGGCACTGGGCACGCGTCAGCTCATCTGGGTCATCGTTGGCCTTGCCGTATTTCTTCTTACCCTCTTCGGATTGCGCAGAATAGAGTGGCTTAGAAACACCTACTACATCTGGGCCATTCTCGGCATTGTGATGGTTGGTATCACACTGGGCCGCTCGTTACGAGCCAACCTGGATAGCCCAACACACGACCAGTTGAACTTAGGACCCCTTAACCTGCAGCCCTCAGAACTG
>CATPCK010000245.1 GCA_955652655.1 uncultured Ktedonobacteraceae bacterium
ATACTGCACCCCGGATGTACCACGACCACCGGACGCTGGCGATTTACACCCTGGCTGGCTAAGATGGCGTCTATCTGCTCCCTGGCCTGCACTGGCACGTGTAAAACGAGTGCACGGTTGTCGGTGGTAAAGCCAATGGCATCGACCAGGTCAAGCCCTCGTTCGACCTCGTGCATCATGCGTTCTGGATGTTTGTGGCGCGTCGTTAGAAGCGAGCCGGGGCCATCGATTGAGGCTGCTGCGCGCAGCGGAATGTCCGCCAGGTAGCAGAGGTAGGCGGCGGGCAGGGGACTCTGGCGAAACGACGTGAAAATGATCGCTCCATCAAAGCGCCTTTCGCGAATGGTTGCTATCATCTCTTGCTCGCGCTGGCTGTCCTGAGGCAGTTTATGCCAGGGATCCATCCAGGGCGCCTGGTAGACGATCACATCATCGAGGTCTGGATTGAGCCGCGCGACCTGCGCTCCCACAGGACCGACCAGCAGTGTCAGTTCAGCCGAGGGCAGAGACTCTTTAATTGCGTGGAGGGCGGGTGTGGTCACCAGTACGTCGCCAAGGTTATCGAGGCGAATGGCCAGAACCCGCCTGACCGAGTGCCAGGGATTGTCGTTCATCATGCCTCAACTCCAATTGCGGGAACCAGGGGCCAGCTCGGTGGACGATAGGATAACTCGATCGAAGAGCCATGCTGTTCAACAGCACGAATGATACGCAAGGCATGCAGCGTAGTGCGCGCAACGAAGGTGGGACACCGTACCTGGCGCCCTGGCTGTTGCTCTGTGCCAAGATCGACCAGAATAGTCGAACATCCGGCTCTGTTGCCCGCTTCAATATCGTCGAGGATATCACCGACGAACCAGGAAGCGCGCAGATCGAGATCAAGATCGGTAGCGGCCCGCAGTAACATACCCGGCTGTGGCTTGCGGCAGTCACAATGGATGGCCAGGTCAGGAATCGCACCATCTGGATGGTGAGGACAGAAGTAGATTGCATCCAGCTGCACATCCAGCTGTGCGAGCTCTGAAGTCAGGTGCTCATGCATACGCTGCAGATCATCCGCAGTGAAGTACCCTCGCGCGATCCCGGCCTGATTCGTAATTACGACCAGGCAGAATCCCGCTTTCTGTAGCACGCGTAATTCTGGCCCGATACCTGCATACAACTGGAGCTCCTCCGGGCGAGAGGGATAGTGTTTCGGGTGAACCAGCGTTCCATCCCGGTCGAGGAAGACAGCTTTGCGCTTTTTCATAGCTTCGTATCACTGATCATCAAGGTATTTCTCCTCTACTCAGGTAACAAATCTTCATCATCTACACGAATCAAGCAGGCTTTAGGTTGTGTAATCACCCATTTGTGATGAGGGTGCTGACCGTTCTAGATAAAGACTTGTGGGAAAACCGACAATCTATGCCCTTTTTGGGGGGAAATGTAACACTCAACCCTACTATATACGTATCTAAAACAGGAGAGTAATTCACAGGATAATTCCCCCGTAGTATTGCAAACCAGGGCGAAGCGGAACGCATAGCAGGAACACAAGAGGTGTGACCTGGTTGTACATTTCTTCTTCAATGTGCGAAGATAAGAACGTGTTTTACACAGCATCACATTGCGGAAACATATGAAAAAAGTATATGTTTATCCGTAAGGAGCATTTTATGGCAAGGGTACTGATAAATATATTAATTGTCCTTTTTGCGCTCCTGCTTTTCTCTTTTCTCGGTGCAGTCTCATTTCCGGGACTGCCATCTACCAATTCCAGTTTGGAAACCTATGTGCGCGCTTTTCTCCTCCTCATCATCCCTGCCATAACCATGGGTGTCGTTGGGCATTTTCTCGGTAGAGGAATACGAAGCATAAAAAATTCATTTGAAGCACTTGGATTAACGTATGTTAGTGCCTTCATCATTGGATCCATATTGGCACTGCTATCATTAATGAATTTTGGCCTTAGCGTGCATGTAAATTTCGCATGGTTAGGGGCGACATGGTACGGTTCTCTTTTCACCATTTTTCTGATAGGCGCGCCTATCATGCTGGCATTTTTGGTTTGATTTGTCCAGTTCAAACCACGCGGGATATGGCGGGGGCAAACCATGCGGGATGTGGCGGGGGCAAGCCCCGCACTACATTTCAGACCATGATATGAGGTGTGAGAGGATGCCATCCGCAACGGACGTCCTCATAATAGGTGGAGGCGTCATCGGCTGTGCCATAGCCTACAACCTGCGCAAGTTGGGCGTCGCGGTCACGGTCGTAGACACGGGCGAGATCGGCGCCGAGGCATCGAGCGCCGCCGCGGGCCTACTGGCGCCGCTGGGCTCGCTCTCCGGCCCGGGTCCCCTGGCCGACCTCCTGTTGGCGAGCTGGTCTATGTTCCCCACACTGGTTCCAGAGCTAGAGGAGAGCAGCGGCATTCGCCTGGTATATGAGCGCAGTGGGTCGCTGCGTGTCGTGCGCCACCCCAAAAATGTAGCCAACCTGCGTAAGCGCATGCAAGCGTGGCAGCCCCTCGGGCTAGAGATGCAGTGGTTAACGGGCGACGAAGCGCGGCAGCGTGAACCGCTGTTAGCCCCCGATATCACCGCCGCAATCTTTGCACCCGAGGAATCCCAGGTCAGCGCCCCCCGGGTCGTCGAGGCATTTGCAAGAGCCGCGGCAAACCTTGGGGTGGAACTCTATCCTCATCATAAAGTCATTGGCGCCGGTTCCCACGTAAACAACATCACAACAATAAGGCTGTCCCAGGGGGCCGCGATAGATTGTAAGCACGTCATCATGGCCACCGGAGCCTGGACTTGTGACATGGAGAGCCTGCTCGACATTGTGCTACCGGTTATGCCGCAGCGTGGTCAAATGCTGACCCTCAAGCAACCTGCTGCTCCACTTGCGCCTAAACATATTATCTTCGGAGAGGCCATCTACCTTGCTCCGAAAAATGACGGGACGATTGTGGTAGGTGCCACCAGGGAAGATGCCGGTTTTGAAAAACATCTCACCGCTGGCGGCGTCGCC
>CATPCK010000246.1 GCA_955652655.1 uncultured Ktedonobacteraceae bacterium
CAATGCAGCCAGGACGAGGGCGACGCAAGCGTCCCCACTCCACCCAACTCCACTCCCGCCCCTACGGGAGACCCTTCCACACTTCGTTAGGTTGATGCCCATTACCGCTGATTGATCGGCACGCGATAGTTGTTCCACTATCCAGTAGGTTAAAAAGCATTATGTGATTAAGAGGAGAGGATAGATGTCAGCCCAACAGAATGCGAGTACGCGCGAGGAACAGCTCTACGGCGTGTTGGAGACCGAGAAGGTCAATCCAGCTACAGCAGACATCGACCGCATGAGTCCTTTGGAGATCGTGCAAGCGATTAATGCGGAAGATGCAAAGGTAGCGCAAGCCGTCGAGCAAGTGTTGCCGTACGTCGCCAGGGCTATCGAAGCGATAGCTGCGCGCCTGCGTCGCGGTGGTCGTCTCATTTATTTTGGCGCTGGAACCTCCGGTCGCCTGGGAGCATTGGACGCGGCTGAATGCCCTCCTACCTTCAATATCCCCCAGGAGATGGTGATTGGCCGCATTGCGGGCGGACACTTTGCGTTATGGCAGGCGGTCGAAGACCTTGAAGATAGCGCCGAAGCAGGGAACAGCGACGCGGCTCAACTCGCTATTGTCGAGCCAGATGTTGTTGTCGGCATTACCGCCAGCGGTCGCACGCCCTATGTATTGGGTGCCATCGCTTATGCCCGGGAGAAGGAAGCGCTCTGCGTTGGCCTCGCCTGTAACAGGGATACCGCGCTCGAAAAAGTGGTCGAGATCATGATTGCCCCGGTCGTTGGACCCGAGGTGATCAACGGATCGACGCGCCTCAAGGCAGGAGCAGCGCAGAAGATGGTGCTGAACATGCTCAGCACCGGCACAATGATCTTGCTAGGGAAAACGTATGGCAACCTGATGGTGGACGTACAGCCGACGAACCGTAAATTGCACCATCGTGCTGTGGGAATCGTCCAGCAGGCCACCAGGCTGGCGCGAGATGCTGCCGAAGCGCTGTTGCAGGAAGCGGGCGGTGAGGTCAAAACGGCCATCATCGTCGGACGGACGGGTATTGCGCCAGAACAGGCCAGAGAGCAACTCGCCTCGCACGATCAATTCCTACGCAGAACGTTGGACACTCTGGATGCCACGAAATAAACGAGAAAGGTGAGGTTATGGCTAGCACCACCACCAATATGAGCCTGCAAGAGCAAATCGGTCAACTGCTCGTAGCCGGATTCGTGGGCACTGCCCCCTCCGAGGAAATTATCGACCTCATTCAACACCACCACGTCGGCGGCATCATCCTCTTTTCGCGCAACATACAAAATACCCAGCAGGTCTACGCATTGACCCAAAACTTGCAGCACATCGCGCTGGCGGCAGGCCATCGCTATCCCTTACTCATTGCCATTGACCAGGAGAACGGCATCGTGAGCCGCCTTGGTGAAGGCGCGACTATATTTCCAGGAAACATGGCGTTGGGCGCTACCGGCTCGGAGCAACTTGCCCATGATGTGGCCCAGGCAACGGGACAAGAACTCAAAGCGCTGGGTATCAATATGAACCTGGCTCCCGTCGCAGACGTGAACAACAATCCCGCCAACCCGGTAATAGGCGTTCGATCATTTGGTGAAGATCCTCAGCAGGTTGCTCATCTCGTAGCAGCCGCGGTAAAAGGCTACCAGCAAGCGGGGGTGATTTCAACGCTGAAACATTTCCCTGGTCACGGCGATACGGCGGTAGACTCCCACCTGGCACTGCCCACCATTCCATACACGTTGGAAAGGCTGGACGAGGTAGAACTGGTTCCCTTCAGAAGTGGCACTGCGGCAGGCGCCGAAAGCGTGATGGTCGCGCATATCTACCTTCCACAAATTATGCAGCATGAAGCTCAATTTGCTCTACCCGCCACTTTATCCCCTGCCGTCATACGCGGGCTCCTCCGCGAGAAACTCGGTTTTGCGGGAGTGATCGTCTCTGACTGCATGGAAATGAGCGCCATCACCGAGACGGTCGGCGCGGAACAGGGAAGTGTTATGGCGCTGCAAGCGGGCACTGACCTCGTGCTGGTCTCTCACCTGTACAGCCGCCAGTTGGGCAGCCTCAAGGCTATAGCGGCGGCGCTAGAGACTGATACGCTCAGCTTAGAAACGGTGCGAATGGCCGCGGAACGTGTACTCGAGCTCAAGAAGCGCTATCTCTCCTGGGATAATTTGCCGGTGCCAACTGCTCTGACAGCGCTTGACAGGGAGTCACACCAACAATTGAGCGACCGGGCATACGCGCTCTCTACCACCCTTGTTCGCAACGAAGACGCGCTGATACCTCTACACGTGAAACCTGCGGAGCGCATACTTGTGCTCACGCAACAGAAAAATACGCTTTCGAAGGTGGAAGATAAACACTTTCCTCATGAGTTTCTCGTAGAATGCATTCGACAGCGACATGAGCACGTCCAAACAACGTTCGCTTCTACGCGCCCCGCCGCGCAGGAATGCAGTGAAATACTGGCCGCGACCAGCACCGCCGATACCATCATTATGGCAACGGTAAATGCTCACCTGGATCAGCGGCAGGCGGAACTGATGCGATGCCTCGTGCAGTCGGGGCGGCGCGTCATCGGACTGGCGGTGCGCAACCCATACGACCTGCTGGCCTTTCCACAGCTGCGTACCTACCTGGTAACCTATGAATATACGCGGCCTGCCCTGGCCGCGGCTGTTCGCGTGCTCTTCGGCGAGACGCAGGCGCAGGGATGCCTGCCGGTCAGCCTTCCTGGTCTCTACCCTTCAAGGGTAGGTATTGTGTGACATCGCCTCGGAAGGGGCTTCGTATCCGTAGGGGC
>CATPCK010000247.1 GCA_955652655.1 uncultured Ktedonobacteraceae bacterium
CCAAAGCAAGAAACTCCTGCTGCCAGCGAATTGGAGAAGCAAGAAACCATCCCGGCAGGCGAAGCGCCAAAGCAAGAAACTCCTGCTGCCAGCGAATTGGAGAAGCAAACGCCAGAAGGTCAAATCTCCTCAATTGAGACCGACATGACCTTCCATAAAGAGGGCGACACCCTCGAAGTGACCGATACTCCACCCAAAAAAGAGGGTGAAACAGCCAAACCCGTTGCCACCGCCCCCTCTGAAACCAGGAGTGAAGGCGAAGCATAAATGAGGAATGCCTATGGAAAACTGCCTGTTCTGCAAAATAGCAGAGGGACAGATACCTGCTAAAATAATTTACCAGGATGAAGACGTGGTCGCCTTTGAAGACATCAATCCACAGGCCCCACACCATATCCTCCTCATCCCCCGGCGACACATCGCCTCCATGTCTGACCTGACTCCGGAGGACGGTCCCATGCTGGCTCTCCTGTTTGTCACTGCCGATAGGCTGGCGAAGAAACTGGGACTGGGTGAGCGCGGCTACCGCTTCGTCACCAACGTCGGCCCCGATGCAGGCCAGGCTGTCTTTCATTTGCACTTTCACCTGCTCGGTGGACGCAAATTTAGCTGGCCTCCCGGATAGGATTTGCAAGGTCTTTCATGCGTATTGCGATTGATTATACAGCGGCCATCAGGCAGCGCGCGGGCACCGGCAACTACGTGCGCAGACTGGTGGATGCCATGTTGGAACAAGATGCCGTCAACCAGTACACTTTGCTCACGAGCGGACGCCCCACCAGGGAGCGTCCGTTTCCTACAGCAGAGAACGTACAGGGCCACAGTATCTTTATTCCCGATCGTTCTTTGAACATCATCTGGTATCGCTGGCGATTGCCGCTCTATGCCAACTATTTCGCGGGGCAGGTCGATATTTATCATGGCCCAGACTTCGCGCTGCCCCCCATCGGCAAGAAACTGCGCAAGGTCGTGACGGTTCATGACCTCACCTTCCTGGATCACCCTGAGTACGTCGTTCCTTCCATGGCGAACTACCTCAACAAGGTTGTGCCCGAAGCCGTTGCCGCCGCAGATGTCGTCTGCACCGTTTCACAGGAGGTCAGTCGCACGCTGGTAGAACGCTTTCAGACACCTCGCGGGAAACTCACGATAGTCCCTGACTGCGTGAACGGGCATTTTAAGCGTATCACCGACCCGGTCCTCCTGGGAGCGACTCACCACAAATTTGCTTTGAGACATCCCCTCGTTCTCGGCGTTGGCACGCTTGAACCGCGCAAAAATCACATCGGCCTGATCAAGGCATTTTACCAGGCCCAGAAGAAGAAGGGGGGACCAGCCATGCTTGCCCTCGCAGGGGGCAAAGGCTGGCTTTACGAGGAGACACAACAGCTCGTGGAGGAACTCAAACTCGAAAAAAAAGTCCGCTTCCTGGGGCGCGTCAGCGACCTGGAGCTGATCACCCTCTACAGCCTTGCCGATGTTTTCGCCTTCCCCTCGTTTGTCGAGGGTTTTGGCGTGCCTCCCATAGAAGCAATGGCCTGCGGCGCCCCGGTCATCACCTCGAATATCTCTTCTCTTCCTGAGGTCGCCGGGGATGCCGCGCTTTTGATCGACCCGCACAATACCGGGGAACTTTCAGCGGCGATTATGCGCGTTCTGCAGGATAAATCGCTGCAAGAGGAACTACGCCAGAAGGGCTACGAGCGCGCAAAACACTTTACCTGGCAAGCCTCCGCGCGTAAAATGCTCTCCATCTACCAGAAGCTCTATGATGGAGTCACAAACTTTGCTGACGAGGAAGGCACCCCATGAAAATCGCGCTCAATTCCCTTTTCTTGCAGACCCCAAACAGCGGCAGCGGGCAATACTTGCTTCATTTACTGCGCGCTTTAAAAGAAATCGACCAGCAAAACGAATATCTCTTGCTGGGAGCGACACCCGTCACACGTGATGGCAGCGGAAATATACCGTTTCCCTACCAGGTCAATCCAGTTCCAACGCTTGCTGGCCGCAACGAGAACATTGAGAAACTGGTATGGGAACAGTATACAGGCCCGGCAGCGGCAAGAAAGGCAGGCGCTGACCTTTATCACGTGCCATATTTCGCTCCACCGCTTTTCCCGCGCACGCCGACCGTCGTTACTATCCACGATGTGATTCCGCTGCGCCTGCCAGCCTACCAGGCAGGTGCCAGGGTTAAAGCCTACATGCGCCTCGTTGCTCGCGCCGCTCGTAACGCCACGCTGATCATTACCGTCTCCCAGCATGCCAGGCAGGACATGATGGATGCCTTGCACCTGCCTGCCGAGCGCATTCGCATCACCTACGAAGCGGCTGGTGAGCAGTACAGGCCCATTAGTGATCCGTCGGTGTTGTCCCAGGCCCGCGCGCGTTATGGAGTGGGCGAACGCTATATCTTCTACCTCGGCGGACTCGATCAACGCAAGAACGTCCCTCAATTAGTGCGAGCCTTTGCCCACCTCTACAAGCAACTTGATCAATCCGACCTGCAGTTGCTCATCTCTGGCAATCCAGACAAACAGAAGGGACCATTCTTTCCCGACCCACGCCCCGTTGCCGCCGAACTCGGAGTTTCAGACCAGGTCATCTACCGCTTCGTCGAGGATGAAGACAAGCCCGCCATGTACAGCGGCGCCAGCCTCTTCGTCTTTCCCTCTCTTTACGAGGGCTTTGGGCTGGACCCCTTAGAGGCGATGAGCTGTGGCGCACCCGTCGTCTGCTCGAACCGCACTTCACTCCCTGAGGTCGTAGGCGATGCCGCCCTCAGCGTTGACCCGGACGATACCCAGGCCCTCGTCGAGGCCATGCGCAGCGTCCTCACCGATACTTCATTGGCAATGGACTTACGCGCGCGTTCATTACAGCGTGCCACTCAATTCAGCTGGCGCAAGACCGCAACAGAGACACTCGCAGCTTATCAGGAAGCACTGGCAAGGAGTAAGAAATAATATGCGCGTACTCATGATCTCAAAAGCTCTCGTCGCGGGCACCTCGCAGCGCAAACTCGAAGAGATCGCCAAATGCCCCGGCGTCGAATTGACCCTCGTCACTCCCCTTTACTGGCAAAGCGATGACGGCAGTAAGCAAGTCCTTGAACGCCTCTACACCGGTGGCTACCAGATGATCGTCACCCCCATGCGGCTCAACGGCAACTTTCACCTGCACTACTACCCGCAGCTGGGCAAGATCATGCGCGATGTGCGCCCAGAGGTCGTTCATATCGACGAAGAACCCTATAATTTCGCCACGTTCCATGCCATGCGACTCGCCAACAAACAACAGGCAAAGGCGCTTTTCTTCACCTGGCAGAATCTCTACCGCGGCTACCCACCACCATTTCGCCAGATGGAACTCTACAACTATCGTCACGCCGCTGCCGCCATTGCTGGCAACCGCGACGCGGCAGAAGTCTTGAAGCGCAAGGGCTACACAGGGTCAATCTCCATCATCCCGCAGTTCGGTTTTGACACCGATATCTACCAGCGTAGCGGGCCACGCCAACCGCGCGCCCCCGGGGACCCCTTTACGCTTGGCTTCGTGGGACGCCTCAAAGACAACAAGGGGCTCGATCTGCTGGTAGCGGCGCTGCCTGAGCTGCCGCATAACTGCCGCCTGGTCTTTATCGGCAATGGCCCCATGAAAGAGCAACTTGCGCAACAGGCACAACGCCTTGGTGTTGCGGAGCGCGTCATCTTCAAGGGAGGCCTGCCTACATACGAGATTCCCAGAGAGATGCAGCAGTTGGATGCCCTGGTGTTGCCCTCGGTAACGCGTCCCAACTGGATAGAGCAATTCGGTCGTGTGCTCCCCGAAGCCATGGCCTGCGAGACACCGGTCATCGGCTCCAGCTCTGGCGAGATCCCCCACGTCATCGGTGACGCCGGTCTTGTCTTCCAGGAAGGCAATGTGCAAGAGCTGGTCGCCCGCGTCCGCCAACTGCTTGACGACCCTGAACTTTACGCGCAGCTGGCGGCGAAAGGACGCCAGCGCGTGCTCGAAAATTACACCCAGGAACAAATCGCCCGCCAGACCTATAAAGTGTACCAGCAAATGCTGGCATAACCTTATTCTTTGTGTGGATAAAGCTACTTCTCGTTGGATTCTGGCTCTTTCTCTGATGGAATGAGGAGCTTTTGGATAGCTTGTTGAGGACTCATGGGGATCTGGCGAGCCACCTTGTTGATTTCTTCAACAGGAAGTTCAGAGAGGACCTGGTCTTTCACTTCTTTAGCCTGA
>CATPCK010000248.1 GCA_955652655.1 uncultured Ktedonobacteraceae bacterium
CAGGAGAGTGTTAATAGACAGGGGATTGGTACAGGATATTGGGAAGAGGAGTAGTGTGACGTGGGTCGTTTTCTAGAGTCTATGTGGGGTATGACAACGATTCGATCAAAATTGGGCCATTTGACATAACTTGAACATGCCTGCATTCGCACTATCGCACCTAACCTGCAAAAATGATATACTTTGATCGGTCCTCAAGGTAGTATTTTCGTAGTGCATTGGCGAGTTACCGCACCTAATGGGCGATTAGCTGCGATAACTCCCTCTCAAAATTCATGCCATATTAAATAGCCCATTTTTGCGCGAATCCTTGTCTTACCCCGTACTCTCTCTACACTTCTAACGCCTTCAATTGGCGAGCAACGGCATCACGAGCTTGTTCAGCTTCCATCTGGTAGACGTTCATCAAATACAATTGTAAACTTCCCAGCACTTTTCCCCTGTCAAAACCAGGCCGTGCGAAAAGCCGCCTGAGATCATCCACATCGGTCTCTCCAAATTCCCGTTCATGCTGATCCCGCATACTGTGCAGTAATTGTAATTTGGTCGTTGCCAGTGCTTCAGGAGTAGGAGCCAGGAAGTCATAGGCTCTGCCAATCGTATCAGTCAGCCTGACTCTTTGCAACGGCATGGAATAGGGGTTGCCTTGCCGTGAGATCACTTCGATCTGGCTTTCCGAAGCCCAGGGATGAAGGCTATGGAGCACATGCAGATCAGCTCTGCTGCCATCCAATGGATTGCTGCTTCTTGCATGATCCTCGCCCCAGATCGCCGCCCAGCTGGGATGCGTCTGTTGCTTGTACCATCTCAAGTCGCTCTGCTCTGCAAACACCCGAACAGCAAAATCAAACACTTTCTCCTGATCTACCCCGACAGGGAGAATAATCCGTGCATCCATATCATGATGGACCCGCGTCGGCCTCTCATCACAAAGCGCATCAACCGCCCACCCAAAATCCAAAGCCAGACGTCCTTTATACACTCTTTCTACTCCTCTGGCTAACTCACTGAGCAGGTGAATATCCCGGTCCATTTTCTGTCTCTCGGCTTCAGAAAACTCATGTTTTAAATGATTGTATATTCGGTTTTCCGATGCCACTGCTTCTGGTGCGCTTTGCTTCTGGAAATGCTCCGCCAGTTCCTGGATGCACACACGGTGACTCTCTGTGTAGAGCTTGAGTGCTTCAATTCCATACTCAAGGATGCACTGGACAAACGCCATATGCCACTCGTGGGCCGCAACAGCAGTGAACAGAAGTGTCTGCTTTGTCTCACTCAGGGATGTGATCACCTCCTCAAATGTCTCATCAGCCTTGTTGTCTGCCATGATTGTTACCTTGCCTTCCTTGCAGCTCCCTGCACCTCATGGGGTAGAGCTACGTAAGCTCTCATCAGGGGCGAATGCATGAGGAGATTTTTCCCATGCAAGAGGGCTTTCGCGGGGTCTTACGCACTTTTGAGCCCTTTCGCGCAACGCATCTCTTTTTCGTCGTTATCTCGCTTTTCTTCCTTCACTAATGCATATAGATGTAGCATGCATATAAAGGCCAAACGTATATAAATATTATACGTCTGGCCTGTAAGTGCCATTCTAACCCTATGTTGTACTGATGGAAATAGGAAAAAGCTTCTTGCTTTTCCCTATTCACACTATTCAAGAAGTGGCGTGTCCATCGCCTGACTGCATTCCCCTTCATTCTGTGAGCGAGGCAGTTTAGGATGGTCTTGTAATGGTCTGCTCGGCTTGCATCTGTTCCGTTGCAGGTTGGGAGCCGCCATTCTGTTGTGTTTGGACTTGTGATGCCGCTTTACTCATAGTGCTTTCACCACGATTGAGCCATTTGCGCGCGGTATCCTGCCCACCCAAGCCAAAGGCCAGGCCGAAGGCGATGGCGGCAGCACCAACGATGGCCGTGAACAGAATGTTCAGCAGCGCTGGTGCGATCTGCAACTGCTCAAGAGCGATGAGAGCGGCGAACCCAATGATGGCGTACCGCGCGATGTTCGCAAAAATGTTGGGGTTGCCGACATTCGCGGTTGCCGTCGCACCGCGGACGATATCAGCGACAAAGGTAGCTGCTAGGGTCCCCAGGAACAGCACCAGGATGGCAACTAACACATTGGGGATGTAGGCGATAAGCGTGTTGAGAATACCACTCACTGCAGTCAGCCCAAGCGCATTGCACGCCGGGACGAGGAACACGAGGAAGATGAACCAGAACACGATCGTTCCCAACACGCCAGCAGGGTCGAGTTTGAGGCCCATACGCTGTTCCATGCGAGTTAGACCGATCCTGTTCGACATTTTGTCGAACCCTATCTTCCGTAGCAGGACGGTGACAACTTTACTTACGAGCTTAGCTATGATATAGCCAACTAGCAGGATCAGCAGAAAACCGATCAGCAAGGGGACGAATGTAAACACCAGATCAAGCGCGTGTGCCAGAGCATTGAGAATGGCTTGGCCAAAATTCTGCATGATATACTCCTTTCGAGCCTATCTAATAAAAACAGTGATGACAGTACCGCTGTTATATCCTGGACGCATAGTATGGTTAAAACAGGTCAACTAAATTTCAA
>CATPCK010000249.1 GCA_955652655.1 uncultured Ktedonobacteraceae bacterium
ATTTTGCTCTTCCACCGAATGTGATTATCGGTCCTAACTGGCTCCTGTTGATTGTGGAAGCGGTGTTTGTGGTTCCACTTATCATAGACATCTTGACGGCGTGGGATCTCTCACATACAGCGAGGCGTATGCTTGTGTTGATCCCGCTTGGTATGAGTACGTTGGCACTCGTTTTAGGAGTTGCTCTCTTAATTCGCTCGTTGTCAATAGTGTCACAGGCTACTAATTTGTTACGCTCTGCGGCCCTGCTCTGGTTGTTCAATATCCTGGTCTTCGCCTTGTGGTATTGGGAGCTCGACGGAGGAGGCCCGTGGAAACGCCATCTCTCTGGACATCACGCCGCAGATTTTCTGTTTCCACAACAAGCGCATGGAAAGAGTTGGGCGCCGCAGTTTCTTGATTACCTGTTCCTCGCCTTTACCGGTGCAACCGCTCTGAGTCCTGCTGATACGAATCCGCTCACAAAAACGGCGAAAGCTCTCATGATGCTAGAGGCTGTGCTTTCACTCACTATCGTCGGATTACTTATCGCCCGCGCAGTCAACATTCTCGGAAGGTGAAGAGGTATCAGTGGCAGGAGTTTCAAGCCAAGACTGATCAAGATGCTGCCACTGGTGTCAACGTACTCGTGAATGTGATCGAATTTTCCATCCCGCATGTGGCACACCAGGCAGACATTTTCTACCACTTTGAGGTGCAATCTCGTGATGATGGCACCATGAAAATACTCCACGCAAAAATGCTCACCGTCAGTAAACCAGTTGCGAACCTCGATTTTGTAGGCTCTTCTATGTGAACAACAGATGCCTGGTCGAGCGTCAGACAAACTGTAACCTCCTGCGTATTGGTAATCAAGCACATCAGTGCTATGTGGGGGCCCACACATTATGTGCATCCGTTGTTCACCGAGCACACCGGCCTGAACCCGTGTGCTCGGTGAACAATGGACTCAACCACGATCAGGAGAAGATCATGGAACAGAACGCGCAACAGTCGCAGAAAGAGAAGATCATGGAACAGAACGCGCAACCAGCGCAGAAAGAAGAGATCATGGAACAGAACGCGCAGCCATCAGAATATGCTACCAGCCGTCGTTCCTTTTTGCGCAAGGGACTCGCGGTAGGAGGAGCAGGAGCCATCGGCGCCGGGCTATTGGCCAATGGGTTACCGGCCTTTGCCGAAGAAAGAAGTGGCGGTCTCACACAGGGAGACGTGGCCATTCTCAGGTTCCTGTCAGCGGCCGAAATCCTCGAAACCGATCTCTGGCAACAATATAACGAACTGGGAGGCGTCCAGGACAACGAAGTCCCAGGGCTAGGGGGGAGCGGGAGTCCAGGCTACATTGCTGCCCTTCAAGTGCTGGATGGGGACATGCCCCAGTATATCCACGACAATACCGAGGATGAGTTCACCCACTTTACGTTCATCAACGCCTACCTGGTTTCCAAGGGCGCCGATCCCGTCAATCTGGAGAAGTTTCGCACGTTGAAGGGCAGTCAAGCGACAGGCGCACTCAAGGACAAGCGACGGCTCACCAACCTCATGAAGCTCACCGTGGACACCAGTTGGTGGACTAAGTACCGCAGCCGCACGAAGAATCCCGATTTCGGTGACACGTTCGCTCAAGCCGTCCCGGGTTTGAGTAAGGGGCAGTTTCCGGCGAATCCCAGAACCGATGATGACCTGAAGGGCTTTAAACCGGGGACTCCCCCAACCATCCCTGATCACCTCCAGGCGATCGCCAACACGGCGGGATTCCACTTCGCGTTCATCGAGCAAGGTGGCACCAGCCTCTACCCCTCGCTGGCTCAGCGGGTCACCCATCCGGAAGTGTTGCGCATTTTGCTCAGTATCGGCCCAACCGAGACAGCCCATTTTCAGACGTGGCACGACAAGGCGGGCAATGCGAAACCTCTGACCGATCCCACCAATGGATTGGTGTTTCCGGATCTCAATGCCCCACCTTTTGGCGGGGAGGACTTCCAGACCAACCTGATCATGCCCGAGCCAACTGTCTTCCTCAGCCGCAAGTTCCCGGTCGTTTCGATCATTCGCCCGACCGAGACAAAGGGGGCCGCCATGGGCGCGGTCAAGGCCTTGACGGCCGACGGGCTTTTCATCGGCCAATCGCCGGAGTTCTTTGCCGTCCTCCGCGAGCTGGCAGAGGCAGCAGATGCGGCCCAAAGGAGGTTTTAGGCGACGAGAGATTCAGCTCTTGCTTTGCGACCTCGTTGCGATAACAAGAAGACGAAGAGTCCATAGAGCGGGATAAATCCGATGACCCAACCCAGCCAGGTGGGAATCGCAGGTGGTGCGGTGGCTGTTATGGGGACGACTGCCTCTCCTTGACCGGCGTTCCCTGTGACGACGATATCAAGGGACCACAAGCCCTGTACCGTGATCTCCGCATCTCCCTGCGCGCCATTGCGCACGTTGGAATCTGGACTGAGACTTGCTCGCACCGGGGTCGCAGGCACATCTGATTCGTCAGGGATCGAGGTGACGTCATAGGTTAGTGTGCCTCTTATTGACTGCCGGGGGGCAATCGCAAAGGGGAGCGCGTAGCTCGCGTGGGCAGGATACGTGTAGAGGCTGACCGTGAGCGGATATGGGCCCGCTTGCACCGGTACGACGCGAGCCGGTGTGCTCCCGTGAATGGTTGCTGCAATTGAGTACGTCGCCTCTCCTATCACAACAAGCAGAGCGATGGCCCCGACTGCAAGTAGCAGAAATTGAAACGGCTTAGCCATCTTCATTACCTTTCCAGAGAGTTGATCGACTCGCCTACGTTCCGACCGAAAAAGGTGCCCAGGTATGTTCCTGCCAACCCCAGCAGTACTGAGGCCAGGGAGCCAGCTATCCCCAATTGCACTGCTAGCGTTACGGGTAAGAGGGGAAAGATGAACACGACCGGCAGAGCTCCACTCATCAACGCGGTGAGAGCCAGGACCGGTGTCAGCTTTCTCTGGGACCACTGCTTGCGCCGTGCCCGGTGCATGATCACATCGATCAGAATGGCCACAACGAGAGGAGTGAGGAACCATTCAAGCGCTACAACCGAGGTAAAGGGAGGATTATCCCGGTACCCCAGGCGTTCAACGGTGAGCAACCAGTCTGTTGCAGGTTGCACAAACACGGCCATGATCCCTGCCAGCAAGAGGTAGCAGGCACTGACGGACGTTGCCGCCCAGCGCCAGGGGATCGCATAGGCAGCAGCGACGAGGGTGAAAGCGACCAGCATGCCTGACAGCAGGGGGAAGACGTTGATGCTCATAAACCCCAGGTTGATATAATTCTTCCTGGCAAGGGCATCAAAGAGCAGCAGCGTGAAGAGGCTCAGGACCGTTGCCAGGGCCAGGACCACTCCCAGCGTGGCAGCGCGCCTGGTCCCAATACCGGCCGTGCCAATTCTGGCAGCCAGGTGCGCGGCTGAACTCAGCATATAGGCGGCGCCAAGCGCAACTACTCCCATGCTGGCGACAAACATTACGTGGAAAGGAGCCCAGATCGCCACATCGATGCCATACAGGGTATGCCAGTAGGCATCCAGTGGAAAGGCAACGGCGGCCGTGAGCGCCGTGAAGCCGACAATATACGCACCGAGTGGGCCAGAGAAGATCTCCGCAAAACCTGAGCTGCACTGGGCAATGATCGTATTGCGCCGTGCCCACCAGCTCTCGATGAGCACGGTGAGCAAGCCGGAGATGCCGCTCAGAGTGACTCCGCTCAACATCATGAGATGAGGCGGGATGAGCGTTCGATCGCGTCCGATATACGAGTGCCATTGAATATCCCAGCTTGTGCCTTCAAGAAAAATGATGGCTCCAAGCAGGGCGGTCAGTCCCAGGACCAGGCGCAACGTCGAGAGGGCTCGAAGTGAACGTGTCAGAGTTTTAGAGTCATTGAATACTGCTGTCCCATCAAATGATTTGACCATACACAATGTTCCTTTTCGTTCTTAATAGATGTTTTAACCATTGTGTTGCATTAAGATGTTCTTAAATCCGGACATGAGGACATCCAGCTATCGAGACCAGCTACAGAAGTTAGGAGGAACAGAGCAATGCTGCTCAGTCTCTCGTTGACAATTAGTAAAGCTAAACCATGTACGAGAAGAATGGCAAATTGTTACAATTTATAAGTTCGACCCTGCCGCACTCATTATTTGGTGATGAGGGATATGGCGGGTGCAAGCCCCCCAGGCAAGAACGTGAGGCGGGAGGCCAGGGCGGGTGCAAGCCCCGCCCCTACATTTCAGTCATCAAAACAAGATGGACAGAGTGCTAGCTGGTGGTATCGAGGGTACAAGAGCATCCGGGATCACAAATATCCTTGTTCCAACAACCGCTCCGCGGTTCGCGCGAAGCCTTCCGCTGATGGAATCGCAACATCGAGCGCATCGGCTATGCGGTCGATGGTGTTAAAGAGTGCACAAACAACAAGAGCATCCTCGGTGGCGTGCTCACTTACCCCTACCACACGAAGCGGCGTGATATCCTCAGGCCTGATCTCCCACGGGGTCAGCGTGACCTTCTCCAGCAAGCCCAATGTCACTCGTAGTTTCTCATCAATTGGAGCGGTACGCCAATCCTCCAGGACAGCGGCGACCTTCTCATCAGTGAGCGCCTTCGACGCAACTGCGCCGTGGGCTCCTGTTCAATAAGTACACTGATTCGTGC
>CATPCK010000250.1 GCA_955652655.1 uncultured Ktedonobacteraceae bacterium
ACTAGCAAGCGGACCACCCTCGAGTTTAGGATGTGACAGTGATCGTCGCCTTCATGTAGGGGTGGATGTTGCAGTGATAGGGGAACGTTCCCGCCGTGCTGAAGGTGAACTTGAAAGTTTGGTTTTGGGTGATATTGCTCGTGGAACCGAAAGTCCCAGCCGCATCACTGGTCACCGTATGGGGAGCATCAGAGGTATTCAACCATTCCACCTGCGTTCCCACTTTGATCGTGAGCGTTGCCGGTTGGAAGGAGTACTTCCCATTCTGCTCGATGATCTTCACATTGGCCACCTTTGGAGTTGAGGTCGGCGTTGGGCTGGGTGCAGTCGTCGGCGATGGAGTCGGTGTCGGCTGTGTCGTAGCAGTCGGCGTGGAAGCCGTTGTTGTCCCTCCACCACCACATGCAGCTAAAAGCAGGGCAACGATTAGCGCTAAGGAAAGGTATGCCCAGAGCGATCGCGTTCGCCTGGCAAATGATGAAAGATAGGTATTCGTCATATAGACCTCCTCACATTTCAATGGCGCCTCGCTTACAAATAGTATCAGATATGTGAGGCGCTCTATAATGAAGTACGAAAAAGGTTACAGTACTCGAAGAAGCAGAGCGAATCACACCCGCAAGAGCCATACAGCAATTACTCCTCGTTATTTTGACACTCCCATCTTCAGAAGGTACAATATGGTCTGTTTGAGATCGCCGAAGACACGGTCTATGAACATTGCTCGCTTGTACGTACTGAATCACTTTTCCTTCCTAAGAGGATAGAATATGCATACACATTCAAGACGTTTTTACATGTTTCTCTCCATCGGGGCCGCGTTGGTGACGATGGGTGTGAAGTTTATCGGGTACTTTTTAACTGGGTCAGTTGGGTTATTCGCCGATGCTGCTGAATCGGTGGTCAATCTGGTGGCGGCATTGGTGGGATTATGGGCCTTAACACTGGCCGCGCGTCCAGCCGATGAGGACCATACCTATGGCCATACCAAATCAGAATACTTTTCCAGTGGCGTAGAAGGGGCGCTCATTCTGGTCGCTGCTCTCATCATTATTGTAGAGGCCATTCCACGCCTTCTCCATCCACACGCTATCGAGCAAGTCGGTCTCGGATTAGCGTTCTCTGTTGCAGGAGCCGTGATTAATGGGGTGTTGGCGTGGTTCATGTTGCGTGCAGGAAAGCGCCTGCGTTCCATCACGTTAGAAGCAGATGCGCATCATTTATACGCCGATGTCTTCACGACTGCCGGAGTGCTCGTCGGCGTTCTCCTTGTTGCCTTCACTGGATGGCTCATTCTTGACCCGATTATTGCACTCCTCGTGGCTCTCAACGTCATTTGGACAGGGATACGATTGTTGCGCCAAACGGGGTTGGGGCTGCTGGATACCACTCTTTCAAAAGAGGATGTGAAACAAATTGAGGCCGTCTTTGAGACCTATCGAGCTCAAGGCATTCTGTTTCATGCGCTGCGTACACGGCAAGCTGCATCACGCCGCTTCATCTCCTTTCACGTCCTGGTTCCGGGTACATGGACGGTTTTCAAGGGACATGCCATGTGCGAAGACATTGAACTCACGCTGCGCAATGCGCTGCCAGAAACAACGGTGTTTACACATTTGGAACCACGCGAAGATCCGACCTCTTTTGCGGATCAGGGCTTAGATCGTGATCCCCTTGCGACGCCGTCTTTTGATACGTCCTCTGCACTCCAGGATGCGTCTGCCTATTCCCGGGCGGGTCGCACATTGGATTTGTAGGCGTACCACTGCTGCTCATCAAATCCGAGCGTCTCTTTGAGTCGTGAGAGGTCAGCATCATCCAGGCTTTCTCCTGCCTGACAGCAGTGTTGACCGAGCTCTTGTTCCTTTAGCGAACGCCTGATCCTGGTGGAAAGATCCTGCGCTTGCAGCTGCTGCAAGTCCAGCAAGTCTTTGCCCAAGATGGCCTTCCACATCTCAAATTGGTCCATGCTCTTGCCTTTCACGAACCAGTGAAGCAGGATTTTATGCATGCGCTGACTCTTTCACATGAGAGCGGTGAGCCCTGTAATCTGCTTGCAGGGCGTCTCAACGGGCATTGAGGTACACTGCGCGATGATAGACCCTTTGGCGCTCCTAATACCCGCTATACCCACTTGTAGTGGGCGTTGCTTGTGGCGCCCCCTGCGACTTTAGATCAGGAGTGGTAACAAACCAGATCCCGGCAGTCCCATTGCCGGTGGTCTGCCCTGGAGCTGTGTCTCCCGAGAAGGTATAGAGCGGGTGCCCATTGTACTCCACCTGGTTGCCATTGGCGTCGGTCGCGCTCGTCAACTTTCCCGGCAGGGATGTCGCGCTCGTGGGAGCAGTTGAGCCGGAGACGATGAGCGGGGGCCAGGCGCTGGCGCACCCACCGCTACAGACTGTAGCAGGCGGCGCATCAGACGTCCGGTAGTAGAGCGTCATGCCTTGAGCATTGGTAAGAATGGTCTCCGATTTGCCACTCACCGTCGCCGTCGCAGTCTTGAGCTGATTGCTGGCACTACTGGCTGTGGGAGTGGTTCCACCGCCGTTTCCGTATCTACCCCCGCTGCTACTTGTTGAGGTCGCATTTTGGGGGGTACTGGTGCTGGCAGTTGAAGAACTCGATCCTGAAGTGCTTCCACAGGCTGCAAAAAGAACCACGAGTGCAGCTGCTGCGAGCACACCAAAGCAGGAGCGTGCCAGAGAACGGGTAACAAAAAGGTTGCCGTGCATTGTCTTTTTTCCCTTCGCTTGCGCTGAGAATACGCATGATGTAACTCTCTGGTGATACATACGAGTTGAAGTTACGATCTTCGATCCCGACCCAGATGCGAACAGCAAGTTGATCGAGCACATACCGATGCACTACTGAAGGGTTTTGGTATAGGTGGGTTCTCCTCCTTCAGACAGCTGTTTAATTGTTCAGTTTGCGCCTCTCATGTTTTTCGTCTTACTATGCGTATGATTATATTGTTTCCGCTGAACGAGAGGATGTGTTCAAATGCCAGGGTCGTTTCGTATCTTCAGAATTGCTGGTATCGATATCAACATTCATATCAGTTGGTTGATTATTCTGGTGTTTCTTACCTTTTCACTTGCCACTGGATGGTTTCCGATCATGTATCCAGGGTCTTCGGCTGTTACCTACTATCTCCTGGGGTTGATTGCATCAATCCTGCTGTTTGTCTCCGTCCTCTTACATGAACTGGCTCACTCTTTTGTCGCTCGCTCTCGTGGCTTGCATGTCAGGAACATCGTCCTCTTCATCTTTGGCGGCGTATCAAATATAGAACAGGAACCGCAAACGCCAGGGGTAGAATTTTCCATGGCATTTGTAGGGCCCCTGGTAAGCCTGCTCATTGGTGCAGTATGTTACGGACTTTTGCTTCTGGTAAGAGGCACGCATTCGCTGATTGTCCCTGTTCTCACGTACCTGGCACTGATGAACGTCATTCTTGGCATCTTCAACCTTCTTCCCGGGTTCCCCCTTGATGGTGGGCGAGTCCTTCGCTCAATCATCTGGAAAGCCACTGGTAACTTTCAGACAGCCACCAATATCACTACGTTCGTCGGCCAGGTCTTTGCCTACCTGATAATTCTGTGGGGTATCTTTTTATTCTTCGCGGGAAACGCATTTAATGGCCTTATCATCATCTTTACAGGTTGGTTCCTGTTGACTTCTGCGCAGTCTGCTCGAAGCCAATCTGCGCTTGATACGGCGTTTAGTGGTGTAACAGTCAACCAGATCATGAATACCAATGTGATGACGGTTCCTGCGAATATTTCGCTTCAGAAGTTGGTCGATGAATACTTTCTCCCCCGGGGGCTTCGTTCAGCGTTCGTCATGCAAGGTGATCAATTGGCTGGTTTAATCACGCTTTCCGATGTTCGTCATGTGCCACGTGACCAGTGGCCGCAGACGCCTGTTGGCTTTGCCATGATACCTCTGGAGCGTTTGCACACTATCACCCCACAGCAGAATGTGAAAGATGTGCTGCCGTTAATGACAGGGCAAGATGTGAACCAGTTAGCTGTTGTGCAAGATGGACAGCTTGTCGGTGTTCTGACGCGAGAGGGTATTCTTCGCTCGTTAGAGATACGGCGTAACCTTGGCATTGATCGAAACAGAACAGCGTCGTAAAAGGAACATATTATGACCACCGCTACCACCAGAATAGGGACGCAAGGGCTTGACCAGCTTGCGCCTTCAATACACGAGGCATTGCGCATAGCTCAACAAGAGGCTGTCCGCCTGCAATTCAGGGAGGTGCCTCCAGAGCTCCTCCTGCTTGGAGTCATCATGCAGGGTCATGACGGAGTAAGTAAGGTATTGAGCGATCTAGGCATAAACTTGCAGACAATGCGTGCACAGGCAGCTCAGATCTTCAATATTCCGCGTGATACTGGAGCAGGGAGTCCTCTCAATGGCGACTTCCCTCTGTCTGAGGATGCTCTAAACTGCATAGACCAGGCTATTTACTTTGCAGTGTCTATGCATGCTCCGTTGACTCTTCCGGAGCATCTTCTGTTGGGGACCTTGCGTCACCAGCGTACGCAACCGTTTCTGGCGCTCTTATTGCCGGCCGAAGGAGTAATCCCCGCACCCGTCATTGAAAGTACAGGGCAAAACTATAAAAGCGCTATGGACCAGTTGATACATTCCAGAGTGCGAGAGCAGACTGTAGTACACTTCGGCAACGGGAGATATCGGCAAATTTTGAGAGGGTTCGAGCGCCCTACCCAGCTTTTCACGGATATCATAGGGGAAGACGCCGCGAAGCGCGCAATGCAAGAAGCAGTCAATTTTCTCAGGATACCGCGCATGGTTCGACGGGAAAAGAAAAACTATCTCTGCGGTATGCTGCTTGTTGGCAGCCCTCGCAGGCATAGAACCCCACTTGTAAAGGCTGTGGCAGGTGAGGCTGTCGTGCCCCTGTTCACACTCTCCATTTCAGCACTTGTTGGGATGCTCAGTGACATCGCTCAAGACATCACGCAGCTTGAGGACGTTGATCTTTCTGAGGATGAGCGTACCTTGCTTGCAGACGGGAGTGTCGTCCAAAGAGGTAGGCGCATAATCGAGTATATTTTCGACCAGGCAAGAAAGACTTCACCCTGTGTCCTGCTTCTCGACAATATTGATGCCATCGATCAGCTGAGTACCGAGGAAGAACGTCAACAGTGGCTCCACCAGTTGCTGGTAGAGATGGACAGGCGCGACTACCACCCGTCAATGGTGGTAATCGCTGCCACTCAGCATCCCGATGGTCTTGATCTAGCGCTCCTGCATCCCGCTCGCTTTGAGCAGCGCGTCGTACTTGAAGACAGCGCCTTCACACAAACGAGGCCCTGCCCCTCTTGTAAACATACGACACAACCTGGGTGGAAACACTGTATGTACTGCGGGACCTTCCTGGTGAAGGTGTGCCCGCATTGCAATGTTCTCCTACCAGAAATTGATGGAGCGCACTTCTGCTTTGAGTGTGGGAGCCCTCTGAAGTAGTCTATCTCGCATGTGGACAATAGACAGCCGCTTCTTGCGCCGGGCTATTTGAGAAGCTCAACGAGGAGCAATCCATTGTCATCCTCATCGAGGATCATCATATAGGTCCCCCAGCGTGGGGATCCGGTTCCTGCTGTAATCGACTATTCAGACGCTTCATGAGGTGTTAAATGAAGGCGCCTGAGCAGAAAGAACACGCCTTCGTCGCACGGGGCTTCCACGAAATTGGCCATTTACCGCTCCTCAATGATCTGAAGGACGCGTACACCCCGCATATCGAGCCAGTAGCGTCCCCCTGTATGCGCAATACGGATGAGCACGTTATCGCATGTAGGACAGCGCAAGATCGTCCCCATACCATGCATGTACGCGACCATTGCCCCGATGGCGCCAGTTGCACCACACCCTGCACAAATCCCTTCTGCCGTGGTCATTTCAAAAGGAAAGATTTCGCGCAGGATGCCTCCTGCAGCGTTGCCATCTAGTTTCTGTTCCATCAAGAGCCTCCCATTGGGCCAAAGAACTCGGTTTTCACACGCACCTTACAAGAGTAAGTGTAGCATACGGTTTGAGAAAAGTCATGACCAGAAAGCGCCATTCTTGTCGTCATATCCGGTTGTTTTTGTCAGCTCCTACTCCCACCTTCTGGTTACCTGACATGGCTTCCTATAGCCATTAACTATATTTTTGGTGACAGTACGCATTTCCTTCAAGCGACCTGTGCAATAAAGCGGATCTTGCAGAGGGAGGAGTGTCTTCATGCTATTGCCGCCAATCAGAGAGGTCAGCTGAACCTGGATAACGTGGGTAGTAGGGATATCTGACACTTGCAGGTGGTCGCAGCCACGGCCTCAACAAAAAAGTAATCACCAGGCCCATCACAAATCCTCCAATGTGAGCAAAGTATCCCACGCCGCCCATGCCCTGTTGCACAGTTGCAGGTGTGGCGCCATCTACTTGCAGTTCCTTGTGGTGCTGTGGACCTGGCAGCCCGCGGGCTGCCAGGTCCACAGCACCACAAAAAATCCTGCATCGCGTGAATTATCCTATGTACTATCCTGGGACGTCACTGATACAACAACTTTGACGTGTCTTCCTTCTTCCCGTTTGTCCCTTTCCATAGGAACAGGCGCTGCTTGAGAAGAAAGAGCCAGTTAAGCCCACCAGGAGTTTGAGCTTTGACGAATATGAATATTACGCGTCGCCAGGAAGGCTTTCACCCTGGCGACCTGGTTATATGGCATGACCAACAGGGAAAGCACGCTCTCCCTCTACCAGCTGTCGTGGTTAGTCAGGAACCGGACGGTGTCGTTATCAGGGCGCGTGTACAGGGGATCATCAAAGAGCTACACGTTGACCCCAAAGAACTCGTTGAGCGATAGTTGAGGTATTATCATCAGTCATCGACGTATGGTAGGGGCGATCCCTTGTGGTCGCCCTCTGATGGCTTAATCTCGCAGTAAGCGTTCCCGTTCCGCCCCTGTCAGCAGCGACATATATTCTGTATGGTGTCGCAGGTACGACGCAACAAATGGACACAAAGGAACCACAGTGAGCTTATGCGCCCGAGCATCCTCCAGAGCAGTATGCGCCAGCTCATTCGCGATTCCATGACCCCCCAGGGCAGGCGGCACTTCTGTATGCAAAAAGATGATACTGTTTCCTTCCCGCTCGTAAATAAGCATCGCGACCTGGTCATCGAGTTTCACCTCGTAGCGCTGCTCATCTTCGTTGTTCTTGACCTCGATATGCTCGTAATCTGTACTCATTTTCTCCAATTTCTCTGTAGTACGTCGAAGCCGCCTTTTTTACTCTTCATTAAGCAATTCTATCACAAAGTGAGGCGTTATGACATACGACGTAGCGGCCAGAACAGCACATCCTGTTGTCGCGCATAGTGCAACAATGGCAGACGTATTCATTCCTCCTGCTTTGGCGGCAGCGGTCTCCCTGGCAGCCACCAGTTCCATCTTCCCAACAGCCGCATCGTCGCCGGTACCAGCAGCGTCCTGATAATTGTTGCATCCACCAGCACGGCCACAGCCATTCCCAGGCCCATCTCCTTCGTCACGATGAGTGACGTGAAGATAAAGGCCCCGGAAACAATTACGAACAGCAGCGCTGCATTCGTAATGACGCCACCTGTCTTCTCCAATCCGCGCGCTACCGCCCAGCGGTTATTGTGCGTCAGCAGCCACTCTTCTTGAATACGGCTCAGCAAGAAGACCTCGTAGTCCATTGAGAGGCCGAAGAGGATGCAGAACAGCAAAATGGGGATAACGCTATCCAGAAAGCCCTCGGATGTGAAGCCCAGGATATTACTGAAGTTGCCCCTTTTGTCAGCATACTGGAACCATCAGGTGCCTGCACCACAAGGTAAACAGGATGTTCGTTCGTCTCAGGGAACTGGGCGTTCAGTATATCGATTCCCTGGCGTGATTCGAAGCTTTTCGGCACTGATGCAGAACTTGTGGAGCCGATAGAAATGGAGAAGATTGGCCAGCCCAGCCCAACAAGGAGAGCCGTGACGAGCAGGATGATCAACACGGGACGCTTCATCACGCCCATTGCCCATTTCTGCCAGAAGTGCCGCTCTTCCTTTAGTTCCTTATTGGACTCCTCGTTGGTCATTGCCCGCGAAGTATGCATAGTCAGGCGGCTGAAGAATGGGATGCGCAGCGCATTTATGCGGTGACCCAGTACAGCGAGGAGAGCTGGCAGGAGTGTAAGCGCAGACAGCACCGCAATTGCGACCACTACAGCACCACCAATACCCAGGGAACTCATGATATCGACGCCAATCAAAAGCAGACTACAGAAGCCGATCATGACGATCAAGCCGCTAAAGAGAATAGATTCGCCGGCAGTTGCTACTGTCCAACCGGTGGCATCGCTGATACTGCGCCCTGCCGCCAGTTCATCGCGGAAGCGTCGAATCATGAAGAGGCTGTAGTCAATCGAGATGCCCAGGCCAATGATAGAGGCAATGTTAAGCACGAAGACACTCATCGATACATGTAGTCCAATGGCGTAGATTACTGACATGGTCACGGACACCGCAACGATTGCCAGGAGTATCGGCATAGCTGCCGCAACCAGCGTTCCAAAGACAA